>NZ_JBIMPP010000022.1:0-112021 GCF_043906805.1 Actinomadura sp. SCN-SB
CAGGCACAGACCAGCCGCGGGCGCGGAGCTCGGCGGCCAGGGTCTCGGCCGCCTCGGGCTTGACGAAGATCTCCAGGATGCCCAGCGGGCGTCCGGGCGAGTGCTCGATGCTGACGTCCTCGATGTTGACCCCCGCGACGCCCGCCGCCTGGAAGATCATGCCCAGCTCGCCGGGACGGTCCGGGATCATGACCTGCACCACGGCGTAGCTGGTCTGCTCGCCGCCGTGCTTGCCGGGGATGCGGGACCGGCCCGCGTTGCCGCGCAGCAGCAGGTCGGCCACGTGCGTGGCGGCCTCGTCGCTGCCGTCGCGCAGCAGCGAGGCGGCCACGGCCAGGTCGGTGGCGACGGCCTCCAGCACGTCCGCGACGGGACGGGCGTTGGCCGACAGGATGCCGATCCACAACCGGGGATCGCTGGCCGCGATCCGGGTCACGTCCCGCACGCCCTGCCCGGCCAGGCCCAGCGCCACGTCGTCGGCGCCGGTGAGCCGGGCGGCGACGGCGGCCGACACCACGTGCGGCCCGTGCGACACCAGCGCCACGGCGCGGTCGTGCTCCTCGGGCGCCACCTCCACGGGCTCGGCCCCGCAGGCGCGGGCCAGCGCGGTGACGGCCTTCAGCGCCTCGGGCGAGGTCTCCCCGGTCGGGCACAGCGCCCAGGGGCGTCCCAGGAACAGGTCGGCGCGGGCGGCGGCGGGCCCGGACCGCTCGCGCCCGGCGAGCGGGTGGCCCGCGACGTAGGACGACAGGTCGCAGCCCAGCTCGGCCGCCTGGTGCAGCGGCAGCGCCTTGACGCTGGCCACGTCCGTGTACGCGGTGGCCAGGCCGCGTTTCTGGGCGTCCAGGAGGGTGACGGCGACGGCGGCGGGCGGCACCGCGAGCACGGCCAGGTCGGCCGGCCCCGCCGGTGACCCCCCGGTCGCGCCGTCGGGCAGCGCCTCGCCCGCGCCCAGCTCCACCGCGATCCGCAGCGCGGCCTCGTCACGGTCGGCCAGCAGGACCTCGGTGCCCCGCTCGCGCATGGCCAGGGCGATCGACGTCCCGATCAGCCCGGTCCCGATCACGACGATCCGTGCTGGTGTCCCCTCGTCAGCCACGGCACCAAGCGTAGTGGCACCGGGGCACCGCTCCGGGCGCTACTGGGCGATGTCCAGCCGCAACGCGGTCGCGCCGCGCAGGTAGACGTGCTGGATCTCCTCGCGGGGCAGGTCGGTCTCCACGTGCGCCATCAGCCGGATCGCCCGGGGCAGGGCGTGCGGCACCGCGATCTCCGACGCGCACAGCAGCGGCACCTCCTGGAAGCCGAGCTTGCGCGCCGCCAGCGCCGGGAACTCGGCCACCAGGTCGGGCGTCGTGGTGAACAGCACGCTGATCACGTCGTCGGTGGTGAGCCTGTTGCGCGCCATCACCTCGGTGACCAGCTCCGTGGTCGCCGCCAGGATCTGGTCCCGGTCGTCGGCGTCGACCTGCGTCGCCCCCCGGATCGCGCGTACCGCCACGTCGTCGTCCCTCCTCGTCCTCGCCGCCGGCCCGGCTACAGGTCCACGGCCTTGTACAGCTCGCCGACCTCGGTGACGGTCAGCGCGCGCATGGTGCCGGGCCGCAGCGAGCCCAGCTTGATCGGCCCGAACTGGATGCGGGCCAGCTGCTGGACGGGGAAGCCCGCCGCCTTCAGCAGCCGCCGGACGATGTGCTTGCGGCCCTCGTGCAGGGTGATCTCCACCAGCACCCGCTTGCCCACCTGGTCGAACACCCTGAACTGGTCGGCCTTGGCCGGGCCGTCGTCCAGCGTCAGCCCAGCGCGCAGCCGCCTGCCCAGGTCGCGCGGGATCGGCCCGTGGATCTCGGCCAGGTAGGTCTTGGGGACGCCCCAGCTCGGGTGGGTGAGCCGGTGCGAGAGCTCGCCGTCGTTGGTGAGCAGGATCAGCCCCTCGGTGTCGGTGTCGAGCCGGCCGACGTGGAACAGCCGCTCGGGCACCTCCACGAAGTCGGCCAGCGACTTGCGTCCCCGCTCGTCGGACATGGTGCTCACCACGCCGCGCGGCTTGTTGATGGCGTAGTAGCGCATCTCGGCGCGGGTCTCCACCCGGCGGCCGTCGACGTGGATCACGTCGCGCTGCGGGTCGACGCGTTCGCCGAAGCGGAACACCTTCTCCCCGTTGACGGTGACGCGGCCCTCGCCGATCAGTTCCTCACAGTGGCGGCGGCTGCCGATCCCGGCCTCGGCCAGGACCTTCTGCAGTCGTACGCCCTCGTTGTCCTTCACTGTCCCTCGATGATGTCTTCTGGCAGGTCGTCGGGTAGGTAGGGCGCCAGCTCCGGCAGCTCGTCCAGGTCCCGCAGGCCCAGCCGTTCCAGGAAGTACCCGGTGGTGCGGTACAGGTGCGCCTGGGTCTCCGGGTCCTGGCCGGCGTCCTCGATCAGGCCGCGCAGGGTCAGCGTGCGGATCACCCCGTCGCTGTTGACGCCCCGGATCGCCGACACCCGCGCGCGGCTCACCGGCTGCCGGTAGGCGATCACCGCCAGCGTCTCCAGCGCGGCCTGGGTGAGCTTGGCCTGCTGGCCGTCGGTGACGAAGCGCTCCACGACGGGGGCGCAGGCGTCCCTGGTGTAGAACCGCCAGCCGCCGGCGACCTCTCTGAGGTCGAACCCCCGGCCCTGCTCGGTGTATTCCGCCGACAGCTCGCGCAGGGTGGCGGCGACTTCGTGGGTGGGCCGCTCCAGCAGCTGCGCCAGCGTGATCTCGGCCACGGGCTCGTCCACCACCAGCAGGATCGCCTCGATGGAGGCGCGCAGCCCCGGCAGCCCCTCACCGCCGGGGGCGCCGCCGCCGTCGGCGGCGGGCCGGTCAGGGGGTCCCTCATGCATCGGAATCGTCCTTCCGCTCCTTCCGATCGGCGTCCCGGGGCGGTGAGCCCTCGTAGGCGTCCCCGATCTCGATCTCGCCCTCGTCGGTCCCCGTCCAGGTGACGCGCAGCTCGCCCAGCGGCTCGGGCTGCTCGAACGCCACCGCCTGCTCCCGGTACAGCTCCAGCAGCGCCAGGAACCGCGCGACGATCTCGAACGTCCCCTCGCAGTCCTCGATGAGCACCTGGAAGGTCGTGGCGCGCAGGGCCCGCAGCCGCTCCACGACGACGGCGGCCTGCTCCCTGACGGTGGTCTGCGCCTGGTAGATGTGCTCGACCGACACCGACGGCGGCGCCTTGGGGGTCAGCGCCCTGGCGGCCAGCCGGGCGAACTGGTCGGGGCCCAGGCCCAGCAGCACCTCGGGCAGCAGGTTCGCGAACCGCGGCTCCATCGGCACCATCCGCGGGAAGCGGCGTCCCTGCTCGGCGATGCGGGCCGCGAAGACCTTGGCGACCTCCTTGTACGCGCGGTACTGCAGCAGCCGCGCGAACAGCAGGTCGCGGGCCTCCAGCAGGGCCAGGTCCTCCTCGTCGTCGACCTGGCCGGACGGCAGCAGCCTGGCCGCCTTCAGGTCGAGCAGGGTGGCCGCGACCAGCAGGAAATGGCTGGCCTGGTCCAGGTCCCACTCCTTGCCGTGGGACCGGATGTGGGCGATGAAGTCGTCGGTGACCTTGTGCAACGCGACCTCGGTGATGTCCAGCTTGTGCTTGGAGATCAGGCCCAGCAGCAGGTCGAACGGTCCCTCGAAGTTGTCCAGGTGGACCTGGAACCCGTGCGCTTTCTCGGCGCCCGGCTCCGGCGAGGTCTCGTCCACGTCACTCACGGTAGCCGAGCCCACCCGATACCCCTCCAAAGAACGCGACGCCACAGCTTACGGCAGCGCGGGGCCGGTGCGGGTCAGATCCCGCACCGGCCCCGCGCGCGGTGTGTCAGACCTTGGCCTTCTCCAGATCCCGCCAGCGCACCAGGACCTCGCGGGCCAGGCCGCGATAGGCGTTGGCGCCCATGGAGTTGGGGTCGAAGAAGGTGATCGGCTCGCCCGCCACGGTGGCGTCGGGGAACCGCACGGTGCGGTTGATGACCGTGTGGAACACCTGGTCGCCGAACGCCTCGACGATACGGCCCAGCACCTCACGGGTGTGCAGGGTCCGCGAGTCGTACATGGTGCCGAGCACGCCGTCGATCACCAGGCTGGGATTGATCCGGCCCTGCACCTTGTCGATGGTCTCCATCAGCAGCGCCACGCCGCGCATCGCGAAGTACTCGCACTCCAGCGGGATCAGCACCCCGTGGCTGGCGGCCAGCGCGTTGACGGTGAGCAGGCCCAGCGACGGCTGGCAGTCGATGAGGATGTAGTCGTAGTGCGGCACCGCCGACTTCAGCGCCTGCGACAGGATGTACTCGCGGCCGACCTCGTGCACCAGCTGCACCTCGGCGCCGGACAGGTCGATGTTGCTGGGGAGCAGGTCCATGCCGTCGACGCCGGTGTCGATGACGACGTCCTCCCAGTCGGTGTCCGACTCCAGCAGGAGGTTGTGGATCGTCATGTCGAGCTGGCGCGGGTCGCCCTTGCCCAGCCCGACCGACAGGGCGCCCTGCGGGTCGAAGTCCACCAGCAGGACCCGGCGGCCGTACTCGGCGAGCGCGGCGCCCAGGTTGATGGTGGTGGTGGTCTTGCCGACCCCGCCCTTCTGGTTGCAGATGGAGACGATGCGGGCCGGGCCGTGCTCGGCCAGCGGCGCCGGCTCGGGGAACTCGGGCACGGGACGCTGGGTCGGCCCGAGGGCGCGACTCGGATCGGTCTCAATGGTGGCAGAGGAGAGGACCCCCCCTGTGGTCTGTGTGCTCGTCACCAGATCCCTCCCCGGTGGCGCGAAGATGCCATCCAGGACCGGGACTCTAGGGGTTGACACCACCCGTCACAAGCCGACGCGCGCATTGGTAGCGATTTGCCGGGTTGCCCCCGGGCAGCGCCGTACGCCTCCCATCGGCGCCCCGGTCACGCTCGGGTCAGCCTCGCGCGCGTGGGTGGGAGGTCGCGTAGACCTCGCGCAGCAGCTGCACCGTCACCAGAGTGTAGACCTGCGTGGTCGTCACGGAGGCGTGTCCGAGCAACTCCTGCACCACCCGCACGTCGGCGCCGCCGTCCAGCAGGTGCGTGGCGAACGAGTGCCGCAGCGTGTGCGGGGAGACGTTGGACAGCTTGGCGCGTTCGGCCGCGGCGCGCAGCACCATCCACGCGCCCTGCCGCGACAGCCGCCCGCCGCGCGCGTTCAGGAACAGGGCGGGCCCGCCGCGTCCCGCCTTCGCCAGCTCGGGACGCGCCCGGACGAGGTAGTCCTCCACCGCGCGCCGCGCGTAGTCGCCGATGGGGACGACGCGGGACTTGCCGCCCTTGCCCGCGACCCGCGCGAAGCCCTCGTCCAGGTCGAGGTCGTCGACGTCGAGGCCGACGGCCTCGGAGATGCGGGCGCCCGACCCGTACAGCAGCTCCAGCAGGGCACGGTCGCGCCGCGCCCGCGCCGCCTCGGCGCCGCCCGCCTCGCCCCCGGCCCCCGCCGCGGCCAGCAGCCGTTCCACCTCGCCGATCGAGATGGCCTTGGGCAGGCGCCGCGGCGGCGTGGGCGGCTTGACCTCGCGCGCCGGGTCGGTGGCGGTCATGCCCTCGCGCAGCGCGAACCGGTGCAGCCCGCGGACCGCGACCACCGCCCTGGCCGCCGACCCGGCCGCCAGCGGCGGGTGCTCGTCGTCGCCCTCGCGCAGCCCGACCAGGAACTCCCGGACGTCGTCCTCGGTGACCTGGCCGATGGCCGTGCGGCCCCGCCCCGCCAGGACGCTGACGTACCGGCGCAGGTCGCGGCGGTAGGAGCTGAGGGTGTTGGCGGCCAGGCCCCGCTCCACGGCCAGATGCCCCAGGTAGGTGCGCACGGCCGCGGCCAGGGGCGAGGGGTCTCCGGCGGTCCCGTCGTGCGGCTGGCCGGCGCCGGGCCGCGCGAGGCTCCGGCCGGTCGTGCTCGGTGACAGTTGCGGCACCTCATTCCCGGGCGGGGTGGCCGAGTGGGTCGCTGCCCATCATGCCCCCTCGCGCAGGGCGAAGGGACGCCAACGCCGGCTCCGGCCGCCGGGCTCAGCCCTCGGGCGCATCGACCGGGCGCAGGCCGCGATAGCCGCGGGCGCGCGCGGCGTGGACGGCCAGGATCCCGGTCGCGGCGATCATGTTGTGGATCTCACCGGCCAGCACCTTGCGGACGGCCTCGTCCAGCGGCACCCACACCAGCGGCATGTCCGCCTCCTCGTGCACCCGCCTGAAGTCGATCTCGTCGGCGGGCACCTCCTCCGGGTCGCGGGCCAGGAAGATCCGGACGCGCTCGTCCGACATCCCCGAGGAGGGGAACAGGTCGACCAGCACGTCCCACCGGCCGGCCCGGTACCCGGCCTCCTCCAGCAGCTCCCGCGCGGCCAGCACGTGCAGCGGCTCGCCCGGGACGTCGCGCAGCCCGGCCGGGGCCTCCCACAGCAGGTACCCGGCGGGGTGCCGGTACTGGCGGATCAGCAGCACCCGGTCGGCGGCGTCCACGGCCAGGATGCCGACCGACCCGGGATGCTCGACCACGTCCCGCTGGACGATCTCGGTGGCGTCGCCGTTCGGCATCCTCACCGCGTCGCGGCGGACGGTGAACACCCGGCCCCGGTACTCGCGGGACGCCTGGACGACCTCCCACCGTTCCGGGCGGTCCCGCACGTCCTCCACGCCGAGCACGGCGGAGGCCCCGCCGCTCTCCTCCGCCGTCATGAGGTGGTCACCGCGCCCGCGCCGCCGCGCGCCTCGGCGTAGTCGAGCGCGGCGGCGACCAGCCCGGCGAACAGCGGGTGCGGGCGGGTCGGGCGGGAGCGGAACTCCGGGTGCGCCTGGGTTCCCACGAAGAACGGGTGCGTCTCGCGGGGCAGCTCCACGTACTCCACCAGCCGGCCGTCCGGCGACAGGCCGCTGAAGCGCAGCCCCGCCTTCTCCAACTGGTCGCGGTAGGCGTTGTTGACCTCGTACCGGTGCCGGTGCCGTTCGGAGACCTTCGCGCTCCCGTACAGCTCCCGCACGATCGAGCCCTCCTCCAGGTCGGCCGGGTACAGGCCGAGCCGCATGGTCCCGCCCATGTCGCGCTCCCCCGCCACCACGTCGACCTGGTCGGCCATGGTCGCCACCACCGGGTGCGGGGTGGCCGGGTCGAACTCGGCGCTGCCCGCCTCGGGCAGGCCGCCCTGGTTCCGGGCCGCCTCGATGACCATGCATTGCAGGCCCAGGCAGATCCCCAGCAGCGGGATGCGGTTCTCGCGGGCGTGCCGGACCGCGCCCAGCTTGCCCTCGATCCCGCGGACCCCGAACCCGCCGGGGATGAGCACGCCGTCGACGCCGTCCAGCTCGCGGCGGGCCCCTTCGGGGGTCTCGCAGTCGTCGCTCTTGACCCAGCGGATGTTGACGCGGGCGTCGTTGCCGAACCCGCCGTGCCGCAGCGCCTCGGTCACCGACAGGTACGCGTCGGGCAGGTCGATGTACTTGCCGACCAGCGCGATCGTCACCTCGCGCGCCGGCCGGTGCACGCGGCGCAGCAGCTCGTCCCAGGCGCCCCAGTCGACGTCGCGGAACGGCAGGTCCAGGCGGCGCACGACGTAGGCGTCCAGGCCCTCGGCGTGCAGCACCTTGGGGATGTCGTAGATGCTGGGGGCGTCCACCGCGGAGACCACGGCCTCGCGGTCGACGTCGCACATCAGGCTGATCTTGTTCTTCAGCCCGTCGCTGATCGGCCGGTCCGAGCGGCACACGATCGCGTCGGGCTGGATGCCGATGGAGCGCAGCGCGGCCACCGAGTGCTGGGTGGGCTTGGTCTTCAGCTCGCCTGAGGGCCCGATGTAGGGCAGCAGCGACACGTGCAGGAAGAAGCAGTTCTCCCGGCCGATCTCGTGCCGGATCTGGCGGACCGACTCCAGGAACGGCTGCGACTCGATGTCGCCGACCGTGCCGCCCACCTCGGTGATCACGATGTCCACCGCGGGTTCGTCGCCCCCCGCCCGCGAGGACGGCCCCCCGGCGGTGGCCATGCCCCGGATCCGGTCCTTGATCTCGTTGGTGATGTGCGGGATCACCTGGACGGTGTCGCCCAGGTAGGCGCCGCGCCGCTCCTTGGCGATCACGTTGGAGTAGACCTGGCCGGTGGTGACGTTGGCCGACCCGTGCAGGTCGGTGTCGAGGAACCGCTCGTAGTGGCCGACGTCCAGGTCGGTCTCGGCTCCGTCGTCGGTCACGAAGACCTCGCCGTGCTGGAACGGGTTCATCGTGCCGGGGTCGACGTTGAGATAGGGGTCGAGCTTCTGCATCGTGACGCGCAGGCCGCGCAGCGTGAGCAGCCGGCCAAGGCTGGACGCCGTCAGGCCCTTGCCGAGGCTGGAGGCGACGCCGCCGGTGACGAAGAGATGCTTGGTAGGACGTGTTCTACCAGTGGCTGCCGAAGGCAAGGAGGCGCTCCCGTGGTCGTAGCGATGCGGACGGTACCGCGCTGAGCCCTCGCCGGCCTCCGCGGGCCGGACGCTGCCGCGCCCCTGGGCGGGCCGGATACGAGAGACTCAAGGTCCACGGGCCACCAGGATAACAGGGCCGGGAGGGGGCGGCGCCCGCGTCGTGCCCGTCCGGGCGCGACCGGCCGAGCGTCATGGACGCCCCGCCCGCCCCCACGGACGAATCGGGCGTGGCAGGGCGTTCACGGCAGACGATCCGGCGGTCGGGCCCCGTCCGCGCCGTCCCCGCGGCCCGGGAAGGCCGGGAGCGGGGCGGGCGGGTCAGATCCGCGGGGCGGCGGTCGGCATGATCGTGCGGAGCTGCCGGGTGAGCTCGTCGATCAGCGACCGGGCCTGGTCGGCGGCCTGGCGGGCGGCGTCGCGCTCCTGGGACAGCTCGGCGATCGCGGCGCGCTGCTCGGTGACCGCCTGGGCGAGCTGGTCGACCCACTGGTCGCGTTCCTTGAGCTTCTCGCTGATCGCGTCGCGCTCGGCGGCGACCTGCCGCATCGCGCTCGCGGCCTGGTCGCGCTCCCGCCCGGCCTGCTCGGCCTGCCCGCGCGCCAGCGTGGTCTCCGACTCCGCGCGGGCCTGGGCCTGGACGGCGGTGTCGCGCTCGCGCTCGGCCTTCTTGGCGGCCTCCAGCGACTGCGCGGCGGTGTCGAGGGCCTGCTGGCGCTCGGCCTCGGCGGTCTGGGCGCGGCGCCGCGCGTCCTCGGCCTCCTTGGCGGCGGCCGCGGCGGAGTGCTGGAGGTTCTGGGTCTTCATCTCCGCGTCGGTGAGCTTGGCGCGCAGGCCGGACAGATCGGCGTGCGCCGCCTCCAGCGCCCGCGACAGCTCGGCGGCCTGGTCCTTGAGCCGGTCGCGCTCGGCCTCGACGGCGCGCCGGGCGCTGGCGGCCTCCTCAAGGGCCCGCTCGGCCTGCTCCAGCCCCGCCTGGGCCTTCTCGGCCTGGGCGCGAGCCTGGTCGGCCTGGGCGCGGACCTGCTGGGCCTGGTTCCAGGCCGCCGCCGCGTCGCGCTGCGCGGACTCCTTCTCGGCCTGGATCGCCTGGACCTGCGCGGTCTTCTCGGCCTGGATCGCCTGGACCTGGGCGGTCTTCTCCGCCTGGATGGCCTGGATCTGGGCGGCGGCCTCCTTCTGCGCCTCGGCCAGCCGCCGCTCGGCCTCGACCGCGCGCCGGTCCGCCTGCTCGGCCTGACCCCGCGCCCGCTGCACCTCGCCCCAGGCGGCGGCCGCGTCGCGCTGCGCGGACTCCTTCTCCGCCTTGGCGGCCTGCAACTGGGTGGCCGCTTCCTTCTGGGCCTCGGCCAGCCGCCGCTCGGCCTCGACCGCGCGCCGATCGGCCTGCTCGGCCTGACCCCGCGCCCGCTGCACCTCGCCCCAGGCGGCGGCCGCGTCGCGCTGCGCCGATTCCTTCTCCGCCTGGATCGACTGCAGGTCGGTCTGCGCCTCGTTGACCTTGCGCTCACCGGCGGCCAGGGCGTCGCCGATGAGGTCGGCCATCTGGCGCAGCCGCTCCACGATGTCCCAGGGCTGCGCCTCCTGCCGCTCCGGCTCGGGCCGTACCGGCTCGGGCCGGGCGGGCTCGGCGGGCTGCCGGGCACCCGGGGGCTGTGCGCCCGGTGCCTGCGTGCCCGGGGGCTGCGCAGCCGGCTGCTGAGCGCCCGGCTGCTGCCCGGCCGCCTTGATCGGCTGCTTCGCCGCCGCGTCCCTGGCCGGCCGCGGCCAGGGAGCGCCGGTGTTCTGGACGGGCCGTGAACCCGATCCGTTCAGCTCACTCACGCGGCCTCCCTCGTCGGCCCCGTGAGCGGGACCGCCGCGCTCATCGGTTCGCTCGCAAGCCCGCTCACGTGTCTCCTCGCCCGGCGACGCGGAGCCGCTCTCGCGGGGCCGTCGTTCGCATGGTGCTCGCCGCACTCCTCGCCCGGCGGCCGCACTCCGCCCGGCGCCTCGTCGCTTCGCTCACCCAAGGCACTCTAGTGCCGTCGAGCACGGCGTTTGCCCAGTTTGGGGTTTAGTTTCTCGATCCTCGCCGTCTATTCGCGCGCATGGGTCGTCCACAGGGTCCGCTCCGTGCCACGGCAGGAGGCTACTAGGCCGCGCGGGCGGGCGTGCCGCGAGGCGTGAAACGAGCGCGGCGAGGGCGGTGCGGGAACGATCGCGGTGCGACAATCGGCGCTCATGGAACTTCGCACGCTGTACCCGCCGATCGAGCCGTACGAGTCCGGGATGCTCGATGTCGGTGACGGCCAGCAGATCTACTGGGAGGTCTGCGGGAACCCCGAGGGCAAGCCTGCGGTAATGCTGCACGGCGGCCCCGGCGGCGGCTGCAGCCCCGCGCACCGCCGCCAGTTCGACCCGGAGGCGTACCGGATCGTGCTGTTCGACCAGCGCAACTGCGGTCGCAGCCTCCCGCACGCCAGCGACCCGGCGGTGTCCCTGGAGTCCAACACCACCTGGAACCTGGTGGCCGACATGGAGCGGCTGCGCGAGCACCTGGGCATCGAACGGTGGCTGGTGTTCGGCGGGTCGTGGGGCAGCGCGCTGGCGCTCGCGTACGCGGAGACGCACCCGGACCGGGTCTCGGAGATGGTGCTGCGCGGCATCTTCATGCTGCGGCCGTTCGAGCTGTACTGGTTCTACCAGGAGGGCGCCTCGCTGCTGTTCCCCGACCTGTGGGAGGACTTCCTGGCCCCGATCCCCGAGGACGAGCGCGACGACCTGCTCGCCGCCTACGCCGAGCGGCTCAACTCCCCCGACCGGGACGTGCGGATCGCCGCCGGGCGGGCGTGGTCGCTGTGGGAGGGACGGACGATCACGCTGCGCCCCGACCCGGACATGGCCAAGGCGTTCGGCGAGCCCGACCAGGCGGTGGCCTTCGCCCGCATCGAGAACCACTACTTCGTCAACGAGGGGTTCTTCGAGGAGGACCAGCTCCTGCGGGACGTGGACAGGATCCGGCACATCCCGGCGGTGATCGTCCAGGGCCGGTACGACGTGTGCACGCCGGTGGCCACCGCGTGGGACCTGCACCGCGCCTGGCCCGAGGCCGAGTTCCACATCGTCGACGACGCCGGCCACGCCTACAGCGAGCCGGGAATCCTGCACCGCCTGATCGAGGCGACCGACCGCTTCGCCCGCTCGGACGGCTGACCTCCCCGGCGCCGGCCGGACGGCCCCGGCCGGGCGGCGCCGGCCGGGCGGGTGGCCCCGGCCCAGCGGGTGGCCCCGGACGGCGCCGGGCCGGGCTTCCGCCGTGGCCGCGCCTCGCAGGTCTCACCGGGTTTCGTGGGACGCGCGAGGCAGGTGCGTTACGCGCAGTGAGCGTGCTTTCAGGTGCCCTTCAGGGGGTCTTCAGCCGGCGCACAGGCCGCCGGTACCGCCCTCACCTCGTGCAACGAAACGTGACGCGGACCGCACGCACCTCGTTGACACGAAGTTCCTGTGATTCACGTCACACAAATGAGACATAGATTCCGTCACACGCCCGTAACACACGCCTAGAGTGCACCGTGACGAGCGGCCCGCGGGCCGCCGCCCGGGTTCCCGGGTTCCACCTGCGTAGCACCCGGAATTGCGCCGGAACGGCGCGCGCGGAACGCCCGAAAATAAACCCGAAATTGACAAGCTTTTTGTTATACCCAGTACCGGGAAGGCTAAACATCGGCCGGATAACAATCCGTAGCGATCAGCGGCGGTGATTCGCTAAATTACCTGGACATGGCAGCGCAACCCCTGCAATCGCCCGCTGACCGAACAGGACCGGACCCGGCCATACGACTGGAGGAGCCACGGCTCGAAGACGGCCCGGAGTTGTGGCGGCTCGCACGGGATTCGCGAGTTCTGGACGTGAACTCGCCGTACAGCTACCTACTGTGGTGCCGGGACTTCTCCGGTACGTCCGTAGTGGCCCGTGCGAAAACCGGGCCGTGCGGTTTCATCACCGGCTACATACGCCCCGGGAGTGACGACACCTTCTTCGTCTGGCAGGTGGCCGTCGACCCCTCGTTCCGGGGGCGGGGCGTGGCGCGCCGCATGCTCGACGCCCTCGGCGACCGGCTCGCGCCGCGCGGCCACACCTACATGGAGGCCACCGTCACGCCGGACAACACCGCCTCGGCGAGGATGTTCGAATCCTTCGCCCGGGCCCGCGGCTGCCCGCTGGAACGCACCCCCTTGTTCGGGGCCGAGCACTTTCCCGAAGGCCACGAACCCGAAGAGCTGTTCCGGATCGGCCCGCTGACGACCGCCGTACCGGCGGGCCCGGCGCCCGCGCGGGCGGACGCGGCGCGCCCGCGGGCGGCACGGCCGGCCACTTAGCGCGAGACGTCACGGGCAGGGACGAGCGGACCCTGCCCGGAGGGCGGCATGCCCGCCGCCCTTTCCAAGATCCGCTTTTCGCCCCCGTCCACCCCACCCGTCCACCCCCACCTCCCGGAGGCAGAACATGGACGTTTTCATCCACCTCGAATCCGAGGTCCGCGGCTACTGCAGGAGCTGGCCCACCGTGTTCAGCACCGCCAGCGGAAGCCATATGACCGATGAGAACGGCAAATCCTACCTCGACTTCTTCGCCGGCGCCGGAACACTGAACTACGGGCACAACAATCCACTCCTGAAACAGCGGCTCATGGACTACCTCGCGAGCGACGCGGTGGTCCATGGCCTGGACATGTACACCGTCGCCAAACGGGAGTTCCTGGAGCGTTTCAACGAGATCGTGCTGCGCCCGCGCGGACTCGACTACAAGGTGCAGTTCCCCGGGCCCGCGGGAAATCACTCGGTGGAGGCCGCGCTCAAACTGGCGCGCAAATACACCGGCCGGGAGACGGTCATCAGCTTCACCAACGCCTTTCACGGGATGACGCTGGGCGCGCTGGCCGTGACCGGCAACTCGATGAAACGCGACGGGGCGGGCGTGCCGCTCGGGCACGGCGTCACCATGCCCTACGACAACTACCTGGACGGCCGCACCCCCGACTTCCTGCTGCTGGAGACGATGCTGGACGACAGCGGCAGCGGCCTCGACAAGCCCGCCGCCGTGATCGTCGAGACCGTGCAGGGCGAGGGCGGGATCAACGTGGCCACCACCGACTGGCTGCGCGGCCTGGCCGACCTGTGCAGGCGGCACGACATCCTGCTGATCGTCGACGACGTGCAGATGGGCTGCGGCCGCACCGGAAGCTTCTTCAGCTTCGAGGAGGCCGGGATCGTCCCCGACATCGTCTGCCTGTCCAAGTCGCTGAGCGGGTACGGGCTGCCGTTCGCGATCACGCTGCTGCGGCGGGACCTGGACGTGTGGGAGCCCGGCGAGCACAACGGCACCTTCCGCGGCTTCAACCCCGCGTTCGTCACCGCCACCGGCGCCCTGGAGGACTACTGGACGGGCGAGGACCTGCAGAAGCAGACCACCGCCAAGGGCGGCCGGGTGGAGCGGGCGCTGAACGAGATCGCGATGGAGCACGCCGGCGCCGTCGAGGGCGTGCGCGGCCGCGGGCTGGCCTGGGGCCTGGTCATGCGGGACGCCGAGGCCGCGCCGAAGGTGTGCGCCGAGGCGTTCGGCCGCGGCCTGCTGATGGAGACCTCGGGCCCCGAGAGCGAGGTCGTCAAGCTGCTGCCGCCGCTCACCACCACCGAGGCCGAACTGGACCAGGGCCTGGAGATCATCGCCGACTCGGTGCGCGCCGTGCGCGAGACCGTATCGGTCTGAGGTCGGTATGAGGGTCGGTATGAGGCCGGTCTGAGCGCCGGTCCCCCCGACCCAGGCGCGACACCGGAAAGGAAACAGACGTGATCGTCCGTTCTCTCAAGGACATCATCGGAACAGAGCGCGACGTGCAGGCGCCGACCTGGTGCAGCCGCCGCTTCGTGCTGGCCGGCGACAGGGTGGGCTTCTCCCTCCACGACACGGTGCTGTACGCGGGCACCTCGACCAAGATGTGGTACGCGCACCACATCGAGGCCGTGTACTGCATCGAGGGCGAGGGCGAGCTCGTCAACGACGAGACCGGCGAGCGGCACCGCATCGAGCCCGGCGTGATGTACCTGCTCGACGGCCACGAGCACCACACCCTCAACGCCCACACCGACGTGCGCACCGTGTGCGTCTTCAACCCGCCGGTCACCGGCCAGGAGGTGCATGACGAGAACGGTGTCTACCCCCTCCTGACCGTGGAGGACCCGACCGAGGAGGACGCGCCCTCGTGAGCATCATCCAGAACCATCCGTCCATCGACGACGCCTACCCCACCCGCCAGTGCGGCGAGCCCGCGCTCCTCTACCGTCAGGACCCGGTCGTGTACGGCCGTCCCGAGGACGGGCCGATCGACGCGGCCACGCTGGAGTCCTTCGAGGCCAACGGCTACCTGACCATCGACCGGCTGCTGGAGCCCGCGGAGGTGGAGGACTACCGGGCCGAGCTGCGGCGGCTGTCGTCCGACCCGGCGGTGCTGCGGGACGAGCGGACCGTCACCGAGAAGGGCTCGGACGAGGTGCGCTCCATCTTCGAGGTGCACCGGATCAGCGAGGTGTTCGCCGCCCTGGTCCGCGACCCGCGGGTGGTGGGCCGTGCCCGGCAGATCCTCGGCTCGGAGGTCTACGTCCACCAGAGCAGGGTCAACTACAAGCCGGGGTTCGGCGGCAGGGACTTCTTCTGGCACTCCGACTTCGAGACCTGGCACGCCGAGGACGGCATGCCGCGCATGCGCGCGGTCAGCATCTCCATCGCGCTGACGGAGAACTTCGTCCACAACGGCGGGCTGATGATCATGCCCGGTTCGCACAAGACCTTCGTGTCGTGCGTGGGCGAGACCCCCGGCGACCACTACAAGCAGTCCCTGAAGGACCAGCGGGTCGGCACGCCCGACGCGGGCAGCCTGTCGATCCTCGCCGACCGGTACGGTATCGAGCTGTTCACCGGCGCGGCGGGCTCGGCGACCATGTTCGACTGCAACTGCATGCACGGTTCCAACGGGAACATCACCCCGTACCCTCGCTCGAACGTGTTCATCGTGTTCAACAGCGTCGAGAACGCCTGCGTGAAGCCGTTCGCGGCGGACTCCCCGAGGCCGTCGTTCATCGGCGCCCGCGACTTCACACCGGTGGGTGCGTAACCAGCGGGGCCGCCACACCGATTTCCTTGAACAGCCCTTCGCGGCATCCATCGTCCGAGCCACCCGCCAAACAATGACCACCCGCCACCGACACCACGCCTCGCGGCCGCCGCGGGCCCTTCCGGGCATGCGGCGGTCGCGGGGCCCCCAAGGAGATCAACGATGACTTCCTCACGACGCGACTTCCTGCGCGCAGGCGTGCTGCTCGGCGCCGGCGTCTCCCTGGCCGCGGCCGGCTGCTCCACCACCGATCCCGAGCAGGAACGGCAGGGCGGCGGCAGCCTGGAGAAGGCCAGGCAGGACGGCAAGATCAAGGTCGGCTTCGCCAACGAGGCGCCCTACGGGTACACCGACAGCTCGGGCAAGCTCACCGGGGAGGCGCCGGAACTGGCCCGGGCGATCTTCAAAGAGATCGGCATCCCCGAGGTGGAGGGCGTCCAGGTCGCCTTCGGCGGCCTGATCGGCGGGCTGAACGCCCGGCGGTTCGACGTGATCGCGGCCGGGATGTTCATCACCAAGGAACGCTGCGCGTCGGTCGCCTTCTCCGACCCCGACTACGTGGCCAAGAACGCGTTCATGGTGCCCCAGGGCAACCCCAAGAACATCACCAAGTTCGAGGACCTCACCCGGGCCAAGGCCAACGTGGGCGTGCTCACCGGCGCGGTCGAGGGCGGGTTCGCCGAGAAGCTGGGCGTGCCCAAGGGGCAGATCAAGACGTTCGAGGACCAGCCCTCGGCGTACGAGGCGCTGAAGGCGAAGCGGATCGACGCGATCGCGCTCACCCGCATCTCGCTGGCCGACCTGCTGTCCAAGCACAAGGGCGAGCCGTACGAGCTGACCGAGCCGTTCACCCCGGTGATCGACGGCAAGGAGCAGCTGGGCGCGGGCGGGTTCGCGTTCCGCAAGGCCGACACCGACCTGCTCAAGGCGTTCAACGACAAGCTGGCCGAGTTCAAGCGGCAGAACAGGCTGCTGCCGATCATCCAGCCGTTCGGCTTCACCCAGGCCGAGCTGCCGGCCGCCGACGACACCGCCGCCAAGTTCTGCGCGGTCTGAGCCGTGGGCGACGTCCTCGACAGCTACCGGCTGCTGGTGCAGGGCGCGTGGATCACGATCCAGCTCACCGTCTACGGCAGCGCGCTGGCCCTGGTGCTCGCGCTCGTGTTCGGCATCGCCGGTACCTCGCGGCACCGCGGGGTGCGCTTCCTGAACCGCGTGTACGTGGAGTTCTTCCGCGGCTCGCCCGCCCTGGTGCTGATGTACTGGTTCTTCTACTCGCTGCCCAGCCTCGGCCTGGAACTGGTGCCGATGTTCGCCGGGGTGCTCGCGCTCGGCCTCAACGTCGGCGCCTACGGGGCCGAGGTGGTGCGCGGCGCGATCCAGTCCGTCCCCAGGGCACAGTACGAGGCCACGGTGGCGCTGAACTTCCGGCCCGCCCAGCGGCTGCGCCGGGTGCTGCTGCCGCAGGCGATCGCGCTGATGCTGCCGCCGTTCGGGAACCTGCTCATCGAACTGATGAAGGGCACCGCGCTGGTCTCGCTGATCACCATCGCGGACCTGACGTTCCGGGCCCAGCAGATCCGCACCAATACCGGCGAGACGGTGTGGACCTTCACCACCATCCTGGTGATGTACTTCGTCATCGCGCAGCTGCTGCAACTGTCCGTCCGCTACGCCGAGCGGCGGGTGGACCGGATGCTGGGCCGCAGGCCGTCCCGCGACAAGGCCGGCCTGGCCACCGTGGCGGCGTCCGCGCCGGGCGGCGGAACGGCGGGGTGACGCGATGACCTGGGACTGGGAGTACACCGGGCAGTTCCTGCCCGACATGCTGAGCGGCCTGCGGATCACGGTCGTGGCCACGCTGGTCGGCTACGCCCTCGCCCTGGTGCTGGGCCTGGTGTGGACGTTGCTGCGCCGCTCGCCCAGCAGGATCGTCAGCCAGATCACGCGCTGGGTGATGGAGTTCATCCGCAGCACCCCGCTGCTGGTGCAGTTGTTCTTCATCTTCTACGTGTTCCCGGAGTTCGGGCTCACGCTGGGGCCGCTCTCCGCGGGCATCCTCGGCCTCGGGATCCACTACTCCACCTACACCGCCGAGGTGTACCGGGCGGGCATCGCCGACGTCCCCCGCGGACAGTGGGAGGCGTGCACCGCGCTGAACCTGCCGAGACGGCGGGTCTGGCAGGACGTGGTCCTCCCGCAGGCCGTCCGCAAGGTGATACCCACGCTCGGCAACTACCTGATCGCCATGTTCAAGGACTCGCCGCTGCTGTTCGGCATCACCGTCCTGGAACTCCTCGGCGTCGCGTACCAGGAGGGGGCGAGGTCGTTCAAGACCCTCGAGCCGCTCACCACCATCGCCGTGCTGTTCGTCGTCGTCAGCATCGTGTCGTCGATCGCCGTCCGTCGCCTGGAGAGGCGCTATGCCACCTACTGACACCACCCCCGAGACCCCGACACCGGAGGAGCCCCCGCTCGTCAAGGACGCCGGCGAGGTCCCGGCCCGCTCGAACGGCGGCCAGGCCCCGGGCATCCACTTCGAGAAGGTCGTCAAGCGGTTCGGCGACAACGTCGTGCTGCGCGAGCTGGACTTCCACGTCTCGCCCGGCGAGCACGTGACGCTGATCGGGCCCAGTGGCTCGGGCAAGACCACGATCCTGCGGCTGCTGATGACGCTGGAACGGCTCGACGGCGGCGTGATCCGCATCGGCGACGAGCCGCTGTGGCACATGAGGAAGGGCGGCGCCCTCGTCCCGGCCAACGAGCGTCACCTGCACGAGATGCGCAAGCAGGTCGGCATGGTGTTCCAGCAGTTCAACCTGTTCCCCAACATGAACGTGCTGCGGAACCTCACCGAGGCGCCGATGCACGTGCTGGGGCTGTCCAAGGACGCCGCCGCCGAGCGCGCCCACCGGCTGCTGGACCTGGTCGGGCTGGGCGACAAGGCGAACGCGCACCCCACGCAGCTGTCGGGCGGGCAGCAGCAGCGCGTCGCCATCGCGCGGGCCCTGGCCATGGAGCCGAAGGTGCTGCTGCTGGACGAGGTCACCTCGGCGCTCGACCCGGAACTGGTGGTGGGCGTCCAGGACCTGCTGCGCGACATCGCGCGCACCAGCGACCTGACGATCCTGTGCGTGACCCACGAGATGGGGTTCGCCAGGGACATCTCCGACCGGGTCCTGATGTTCGACCAGGGCCAGATCGTCGAGGAGGGTCCGCCCGAGCAGATCTTCGGCGAGCCGTCCGAGCAGCGCACCCGCGACTTCCTCCAGGCGGTGCTCGCGAGCTGAGCGCGGGGCCCCGCACCCGACTCCGGATGAGCCGAACGTGATTCGGTACCGTGGGGGCATGGGTGATGGCACGGGCGCCGCGATCGTCGGTCTCGGCATGACCGAGCTCGGCAAGGTGTACGGGCGCAGCCCGCGCTCGTTCGCGGCCGAGGCGGTGCGGCTGGCGGTGGCGGACGCCGGGCTGACGCTCGGCGACCTGGACGGGCTGCTGGTCAGCCATGGCCTGGGCGGGTCACCGGGGATCGAGCTGGCCGCCACGCTGGGCCTGCGCGACCTTCGGCTGCTGTCCCTGGTGAACTCCTTCGGCGCCACCGCGGGCGCGATGGTCTCCTACGCGGCGATGTCGATCCTCAGCGGCGCCGCGTCCACGGTGGCCTGCGTGTTCGCCGACGCACCGCTCAAACCGAAACAATCGGCGGGCTCGGCGTACGACCGGGGCCCCGAGGCCGCGCCGGGACAGGCACAGTGGTACGGGTACGGCGGGATGACGGCGGCGCTGGGGTTCCGGTCCGTCAACACCTTCTACGCGCTCGCCGCCCAGCGGCACATGGCCCGGTACGGGACCACCACCGAACAGCTCGGGGCCGTCGCCGTGAGCACGCGCGCATGGGCGTCCCGGAACCCGCGGGCGCAGATGCGGAAGCCGATCACACTGGACGACCACCGCTCGTCCCGCTGGGTGGCCGAGCCGCTGCGCCTCCTGGACTGCTGCCTGGTCTCCAACGGCGCCATCGCCGTCGTGCTCACCGGCTCCGACCGGGCCCGCGACCTGGCACGGCCGCCCGTCCACGTGTGGGGCTGGGGGCAGGGCCATCCCGGTCACCGCAGGGAACGCGGCAGCGGCTTCGGCCTCACCACCGGCGCGGCCACGTCCGGGCCGATCGCGATGAAGATGGCCGGTGTGACCGTGGACGACATCAGCCAGGCGCAGCTCTACGACTGCTACACCTACACCGTCGTGGTGACCCTGGAGGACTACGGGTTCTGCGCCAAGGGCGAGGGCGGCGCGTTCGCCGCGTCCGGCGCCCTCGGGCCCGGCGGCGCGCTGCCCACCAACACCGGCGGCGGACAGCTGTCGGCGTACTACATGTGGGGCATGACCCCGCTGTCGGAGGCGGTCATCCAGGGACGCGGGGACGGCGGCGAGCGCCAGGCCGACCGCAACGACGTCATCCTGGTCAGTGGGAACGGCGGCATCCTCGACCACCACTCCACGCTGATCCTCAGCCCCCACCCGAAGGAGGTCTAGGCGTGGACATCGGGATCCTGCGCCGGGACGGGCGCACCGACCCCTTCTTCGACGGGACGGCATCCGGGCGGCTGATGATCAGGCGCTGCGCGTCCTGCGGCCACTGGTCGGCACCGGACCAGGGCACCTGCGCCGAATGCGGCGAGGAGGGCCTGGACTGGGCGGAAGCCCGCGGCGACGCGACCCTGGTGAGCTGGACGGTCGTGCACGGCCGCCCCGCCGAGGACGGGACCGTGCCGCCCCCGGCGATCCTGGCCCTGGTGGAACTGGCCGAAGGCCCGTGGCTGCACACGCGGCTGGACGGCGTCGCCCCCGGCGAGCTGCGCGAGGACCTGCCGCTCCGGGCCCACTACGAGCATCGTGGCGAAGGCGAGACCGCGCTGCTCTTCCGGCCCTAGACCGAATCGCGTTCGGGGCCTAGCGTACGAGCCGTGCGCACCGACATCCGCGAGACACTGGGCATCGAGTTCCCGCTGCTGGCCTTCAGCCACTGCCGCGACGTGGTCGCCGCCGTCACCAACGCCGGGGGCATGGGCGTGCTCGGCGCCGTCGCCTACACCCCCGACCAGCTCGACAAGGAGCTGACCTGGCTGGACGAGCACGTCGGCGGCCGCCCGTACGGCGTGGACGTGCTGGTCCCCGGCAAGATCGACGAATCCGCCGAGCGGGCCGGACGCGGCGAGGGCGGCCTCGACACCATGCTCGCCGCCATCCCCGAAGAGCACTGGAAGTTCCTGCGCCACCTCTTCGAGAAGTACGACGTCCCCATGCCCGCGCGGACCCCGTCGAGCACCGGCAACGCCCGCTCGGGCGGAACCCAGGTCACCAAGGAGGGCGCCACCGAACTCATCGACGTCTCGCTCGCGCACCCCATCCGCCTCATCGCCAGCGCGCTCGGCCCGCCCCCGCCCCAGATGGTGGACGCGGCCCGCGGCGCGGGCGTCCCCGTCGCCGCCCTCGTCGGCACCGCCGAGCACGCCCGCCGCCAGGTCGCCGCCGGAGCCGACATCATCGTCGCGCAGGGCGGCGAGGCCGGCGGGCACACCGGCGAGATCTCCACCATGGTGCTGGTCCCCGAGGTCGTCGACACCGTCGCCCCGATCCCCGTCCTGGCCGCCGGCGGCATCGCCACCGGACGCCAGATGGCCGCCGCGATGGCGCTGGGCGCCTCCGGCGTCTGGTGCGGCTCGGTCTGGCTCACCACCGAAGAGGCCGAGACCGCGCCCGCCGTCAAGGAGAAGCTGCTCGCCGCCACGTCCCGCGACACCGTCAGATCCCGGTCCCGCACCGGCAAGCCCGCCCGCCAGCTCCGCTCCGCCTGGACCGACGAATGGGACGGCCCGGACAGCCCCGGCGCGCTCGGCATGCCCCTCCAGATGATCATCGCGCAGGGCGCGCTCAACCAGATCGACAAGATCGCCGAATCCGGTCATCCGGGCGCGCGGGCGCTCGCCAACTACTTCGTCGGCCAGTGCGTCGGCTACCTGAACGCCGTCAAACCCGCCCGCCAGGTCGTCTACGAGATGATCGAGGAGTTCACCGACGCCCTCGACCGGCTCAACCGGCTCAGCGGAACTGATGGAGCGGCCGTCCCGGGCCCCGGTTGATCTGCGCGATGAACAGGCGCGCCAGCGCCTCGTGCCCGCGCGCCGTCGGATGGAAGCTGCGCGGCTCGGCCGCCAGCGACGCGAGGCTGACGGCCAGGCCGTTCATGTACGGGTCCGCGCTGCCCACCTCGTGGCCCGCGAAGGCGCTGTAGGCGTCCACGAACTCCACGCTGCCCGCGCCGTTGGTCTCCGCCACGCGCTGGTCGGCCTCCGCCACGGTCTGCCGGATCACCTCGTTCAGATCACGCGCCCGCGCGTTCAGCCACTGCTGGTCCCCCACCGAGATGTTGTCGCCCGCCGCGCCGTCCACCTCGGAGAACGGACGCGGATACCCCATCACCACGATCCGCGCCCGGGGCGCCTTCGCGATGATCCGCGCGTACAGGTCGGGCAGCGAGCGGCGCAGGTCGGCGATCCGGTACGCCACGTCCTTGCCCTGCTCGGTGCAGCTGCGGCTCCACGGCAGCTTCACCACGCAGCCCGCCATCACCCTCGAGAATCCGATGTCGTTGCCGCCCACGCTGATCGTGATCAGGCTGGTGCCGCCGTCGATCCGGTCCAGCTGGGACGGCTCCCCCGACTTGCCCGTCAGGACGGTGCGCGTGGTGGCGCCCGCACAGGCCCAGAACGCGGTCGACTTGAACCTGAACGACCTGGCGACCTGGTGGTAGTACGCCTTGGACGTCCGCCGGCACCCCGACAGCGGGTTGTGGTCGGCCGCCGTCGCCTCGGCGCCCACGCCGGAGGAGTAGGAGTCGCCGAGCGCCACGTACGTGCCGCCGGTCGCGGCCTCGACCGGGGTGAGCGGGCGGCGCTGCGGCGCCCGCACCGTGTCGTCGGCCTTCGCGGCGACCGGCCTGGGGCAGCCGCTGCCGAAGACCTCGCAGCGGACGGCGGGAAACGCGACCAGCGGAACGATCGCCACGGCGAGCAGCCCGACGAGGACGGCGACCGAGCGACCCCGTCCACCGAGCCCGATGCGCATGCGCCCCCTCCCCTCGCCATGAGACGACGTCCCTGGGCCCGCCCGGGTTCCCGCCTTTACATTGTAGATTGCTCAGTGCCGCCGGGGCCCGGGAGCGGCGCCCACATGACGACGCGCGGCCCCAGCTCGTGCAGCCGCGCGCCGACCTCGGCGTACCAGTGGGCGCGCAGCCCCGGCGTCCATCGCTCCTCGGGCAGGACGGCGAAGCCGTGCCTGGCGTACCAGGGCCCGTTCCAGGGGACGTCCCGGAAGGTCAGCAGCGACACCCCGGGAGCGCCCTCCTCGGCGGCGCGCGCGAGCACCACCTTGAGCAGCCGGCCGCCGATGCCGTTCCCCACCAGGTCGGAGCGCACGGAGATCTGCTCCAGATGCGCCGCGCCGTCCAGCTCGCGGACGGCGGCGAACCCCACCGGCGGGTCCCCGGCCACCAGGATGTCCGCGCCCTTCCCGATCATCGTCTCGATCACCATGGGCCCGGGAGGGAACACGATCCCCAGGTCCGCGAACATCGCGTCGCCCGACCTCTCGATCTCCGGCAGGACGGCCAGATCCGTCTCCCGCGCGGGCCGCGGCTCCATGCTCATCCCGCGATCGTACGTCCCCTCCCGGACACCGCCTCATCCGGCGCCGATCGCCTCCAGCGTGCCGAGCCTGGTGGCGCGGCGCGCCGGCCACACCGCGGCCGCCACGCCGACCAGCGCCGCCGACACCAGCACGAGCGCCAGGCGTCCCCAGGGGACCACGAAGCTCCAGGTGTCCAGGACCGTCGTGGAGACCAGCTCACCGGCCGCCCAGCCGAGCAGGACGCCGAGCGCGACGCCCAGCGCCCCGCCGAACAGCGCGATGACCGTCGCCTCCAGGCGGATCATCAGGCGGACGCCCTGGCGGTCCAGCCCGACCGCGCGGAGGAGCCCGATCTCCCGCGCGCGTTCGTGGACGGACATCGCCATCGTGTTCACCACGCCGAGGACCGCGACGAGGACGGCGAGCGCGAGCATCCCGTACAGGACGCTCAGGACGATCCCGACCGCGCCCGTGAACTGCTTCACCAGGTCGTCCTTGTCGGAGACGCGGACGGCCGGACTGCCGCCCAGCGCCCTCTCCACGGCGCGCCTGTTGGCGTCGCTCGTCCCGCCCCTGGTCTTGAGGAAGATCTGGTTGTCGGCGATGCGGTCCAGATGCGGGTCCATCACGGAGGTGTCGACCTTCACACCCCTGTCGAAGGCGCTCCGGTAGAGGCCGCTGACCGTCAGCGTGCCGCGCCTGCCGTCCGGCCAGACGACCGTGAGGGTGTCGCCGACGCGCCAGCCGCGCTCGGCGGCGGTCACGTCGTCGACCACGGCCGTGTCGCCGGGGGCGTACGTCCCCTCGACGAACTCGAACCCGACCAGCTGCCGGATCGTCGCCGTGTCGAAGCCCGTCACCGCCTGGTCCTCACCGTCCACACGGGCCGGCGTCTCCCGCCTCGGGGACGACGCGACGACCTCCTCCAGCGCGTTCAGCCGCCGCTCCGCGTCGGGCGCGAGGGAACCGGAGTTCGCCATGGTGACGACGTAGTCGGCGCGGATGTAGTCGGCTCCGGCCAGTTCCCGGATGGTCCTGTCGGCGCTGGTGCCGAGCACGCTCAGGGCCGTGATCAGAGTGAGGCCGATGGTCAGCGCCGAGGCGGTGGCGGCCGTGCGGCGCGGATCGCGCACGGCGTTCCGCCCGGCCAGCCGTCCGACCACGCCGAAGCGGCGCAGCGCGGGCCCGGCGGCGGCGATCACCGGCCGGGAGATCAGCGGGGTCAGCACGAACACGCCGGTGAGCAGCAGCACCGCCCCCAGGCCCAGCAACGCCTCCTGCTCGTCCAGGGCCGCGGTGCCGCCCCCGTCCGCGAAGGTGGAGGCGACCACCATGCCGCCACCGGTCGCGGCGAGGACGGCGCCGATGGAGTCGCGCACCACCAGGCGCCGCCCGGCCGGTGGCGTGTACGCGCCGCTCAGCGCCGCCACCGGCGGGATCGCCGAGACGTGCCGGGCGGGCAGCCACGCGGCGGCCAGCGTGACGCCGAGACCGAGCCCCAGCGAGACCAGCACGGTGGCGGAGCTGATGACCAGCGGGCCGTCGGGCAGCAGGCCGCCCGAGGCCGACAGCAGCGCGCGGACGGCCGCGCCCACACCGGCGCCGATGGCCAGGCCCACCGCGGACGCGACGAGGCCGACCATGGCGGCCTCGGCCAGCACCGACCTGGTCACCTGCCCCCGGGTCGCGCCGACCGCGCGCAGCAGCGCCAGCTCCCTGCCGCGCCGGGCGATCAGCATCGTGAAGGTGTTGACGATCAGGAAGCCGCCGACGAACAGCGCCACGCCCGCGCAGGCCAGGAGGATCTGGGAGAGCGAGGAGAAGCTCGCGGCGTTCCGGGCCGTCTGCTGCCGGACCAGCTCGCCCCGGGTGACGGCCTCGCTCCCGTACGGCAGCAGCCGCTCCACCTGCCGCCGCAGCGCGTCCTGGGACGTGCCGGGCGCCGCCTCCAGGTCGATGTGGTTGTAGCGGCCCGGCTCCGCGAACAGGCGCTGGGCCGTGGCGGTGTCGAAGACGGTGAGCGTGCCGCCCGCCGCGACGTTCCCATCGGTCGTGGAGAAGACACCGGTGACCCGCCCGTCCAGCACGGGTCCGCTCACCGACAGCCGGACGGTGTCGCCCACCCCGTACCCGCTGCGCGCGGCGGTCTCGGCGTCGATGGCGATCTCGCCGGCGGCGCGCGGCGCCCGTCCCTCCACCAGCGGTTGCCCGGAGTAGTTGGCGCCCATGGTGGCCCAGCCGTCGCCGAGCATCCGGCCGTCCCGTCCCGCCAGCGCGGTGAAACCGGACACCGTGCCGGTGGCGGACGCGACGCCCGGCAGCGCGCCCGCCCGGTCCAGCAGGCGCCTGTCGAGCAGGCTGCCGGTGCCGCCCGAGTCCCCCGTCCCGATGGGACGGATCCGGACGTCCACGCGGTCGAAGCTCCTCTCGGAGCCGCGCGTGTAGGCGGTGGAGACGCTGTCGGTGAACACCAGCGTGCCGGACACGAACGCCACGCCGAGCAGAACGGCGAGCGCGGTCATCAGCAGCCGGGCCTTGTGCGCGATAACGTCGCGCAACGCGGTACGGACCATCAGTTCTGACCGCTCCCCGCGTCCAGCCGCTTGACGAAGTCGAGCACCGCCTCGGCGGTGGGCCCGCTCAGCTCCCCCACGACACGTCCGTCGGCGAGGAACACCACGCGGTCCGCGTACGCGGCGGCCACCGGATCGTGCGTGACCATCACCACGGTGCTTCCCAGCCCCCGTACCGAATCACGCAGGAACCCCAGCACCTCCGCGCCGGACCGCGAGTCCAGGTTGCCGGTCGGCTCGTCCGCGAACACGATCTCGGGCCGCGTCACCAGGGCCCGCGCCACCGCCACCCGCTGCTGCTGCCCGCCGGACAGCTGCCCGGGCCGGTGCCCGAGCCGGTCGGCCAGGCCCACCGTCGCCACCACCTTCGCCAGCCACTCCGGGTCGGGCCTGCGGCGCGCGATGTCGAGGGGCAACGTGATGTTCTCGCCCGCGGTCAGCGTCGGCAGCAGGTTGAAGGACTGGAAGACGAACCCGATCCGGTCGCGGCGCAGCCGGGTGAGCCGCCGGTCGCCCAGCGAGCCCAGCTCGGTGCCGCCGATCCGCGCCGACCCGGACGTGAGCGAGTCGAGGCCCGCCATGCAGTGCATCAGGGTCGACTTCCCCGACCCGGACGGCCCCATGATCGCGGTGAACTCGCCCCGCCGGAACCCGACGGAGACCTTGTCGAGCGCGGTCACCCGCGTCTCGCCCTGACCGTAGACCTTGGTCAGCTCCCTGGCGGAGGCGGCCCAGTGATCGGCATCGTTCATGCCGCCGAACCTAGGGATCCGCCCGCCCCGCGCACCATGCAGGATCGGCGGGCGTCTCCATGACTTTCGTCAGGTGTCCCGGCGTCCTCTCATGGCCACGGCCGCCTACGTGATCGCGTCCGGCCCTACGTTGGAGCGCACCCCCACTCGGACAAGGACACCGCCATGGACATGAAACTGGAACTCGTCCCGATCCCGGTCTCGGACGTGGACCGCGCCAAGGAGTTCTACTCCGCCAAGCTCGGCTTCACCGTCGACCTCGACCAGCGCTTCGGCGACAAGTTCCGCGTCGTCCAGCTCACCCCACCCGGCTCGGCGTGCTCGATCTGCATCGGCACCGGAGTCGTCGACACCCTCCCCGGCTCCGTGCAAGGACTGCACCTGGTCGTCTCCGACATCCACGCGTCCCGCGCCTGGCTTCTCGACCGCGGCGTCGAGATCGGCGAAGTCGAGACCATGGGCGCCCCCGGCAAACCCGCCGTGTCCTACGCCGCCTTCACCGACCCCGACGGCAACGGCTGGACCCTCCAGCAACTCCCGTACTGACGGACCGCTCATCCACGAAACCCGGTTTCGACAGACTGGCGGACGCCGACTCCACTCGACCGCTCCCGACGACACGGTCTCATCGCGCCGGGGACCTCGGATGATGACCTGAACGAGGACGAGATGACAGCGGAGCCACATTACTGGCAGATCGACTATCCGGCGCCCAAGCCGGGCGGGTACACCGTGGCCGATCTGCCCGGCATCGTGCTCGACCTTCCCTACGAACTGGTCGATGGAGAAATCGTGATGAGGGCGCCGGCCACGCAGTGGCACGACGAGGCGAAGATCCTCCTCCGTGATCTTCTTCGCCGCCACGCGCCACCGGACACGGCGATAGTCGTCGAGAAGGGCATCGAGCTGCGTGACGACTTCGCACCCGTCCCGGACGTCCTGGCGATCGACCGCGTCAGAGTCCAGGCGACCAGCCTGACCTTTCTCCCCACGACGCCGCCATGCGTCGGCGCCTACGCTCCGAAGCGTGAACGGGCACGACACGTCCAACGCCGACTGGCGCAAAGGCAGGCGGGATCTGCCCGAAGCCTGGCAGGGCGGGTTCAGCCGATGAGGGCTTCGGCCAAGGCGTGCCACTCCTTGCGGGGGACGTCGTTCGGGTCCGTGGGGCGTACGACCAGGACGACCTGGTCGGCGCCCGCGTCGAGGTGGCGCTTCAGACGGGCGGCGACGGTGTCGATGTCGCCCCACGCGACCAGGCCGTCGATCAGGCGGTCGCTGAGGCCGGCGATGTCCTCTTCGGTGAAGCCCATGCGGCGCAGGTTCTTCGGGTAGCCGCCGACCCTGGTCAGGAAGCCGATGGGCGCGCGCACCGTGTCCCTTGCGAGGCGCGGATCGCTTTCCAGGACGACGTACTCCATGACGGCCAGGGTCGCCTCGTCCCCCAGGATCCGCCGGGCGTCCGCGGTGAACTCCGGGGTGACCAGCAGCGGCACGGCACCGGCCGCCCGGTCGCGGGACAGCTCCAGCATCCGCGGGCCCAGCGCCGACAGCACGCGGGCGGCGGCCGGGACGGGCGGGTCGGCGGCGTCCAGGCTGTCGAGGAAGGCGTTCATCGTGCGCAGCGGATGATCGCCGTGCGCCCCGCCCAGCCCCGTGACCAGCCGTCCCGGATCGGTGGTCTCGAGGTCGCGGCGCAGCGCGACCACGTCCTCGGGCGCGTACACCCGTGCGGGGATGATCGCGCTGCCGACGGGGACGGTTGTGGTCACCCTGATGACGTCCCGCAGGGGATCCAGGGTCGCCAACTGGCCGCCGAGGATCCAGAGCGTCGAGTAGCCGAGGCTCTCCAGCATGGCGGCGTCGTCGAGGTGACCGCCGTCGGAGCGTACGTCCAGGGTCACGCCGATGGGGCCGACATCGAGTCGTGGCATCCGCCTGCGCCTTCCGGGTTCGCGTCCTTGGACGTCGGCGACGCTAGTTCCTCGAGTTTGCTTGAGGTTAACCGGTGGCCTCTGCCCGTCCAAGATCGGCCAGGGCGGCGGGGCGGGGAGTCTCTACCATGACCCGCATGACGCAACCGCAGCCGGCTCCCGGCGAGCAGCCGCCCCCTTACGACGGCGCCTACGGGCAGGTGCCGCAAGGGCCGTCCCCCTACTCCCAACTCGAAACCGGGCAGCCCTACGGGGCTGTGCCCGGCTACGGCGCCGGGTCTTACGGCGGGCTGGCGAGCCGCTGGGCGCGGTTGGGCGCGTTCGTCCTCGACACCCTCCTGGTCGGCGTCGTCAGCACGACGCTGTCGCTGCCGTTCATGGATCTGGACGCCATGCTGAACCCGTCCCCGGACGCTCCCCTGTACACCACGGGCGACGTTGTCAACACCGTGCTCTCCACGGTGCTCGGCTTCTTCTACTACTGGCTCATGACCGCCCGATGGGGGCAGACCCTCGGCAAGATGGCGCTGTCCATCCGGGTCGTCCGGGAACAGGACGGCGGCGCGATCGGCTACGGGACGTCCGCCTGGCGGTACGGCGTGCAGATCCTGCTCGCCATCCCCTGCGGCATCGGCACCCTGCTGGACGTGCTCTGGCTCTTCTTCGACCGGCGCAAGCAGATGCTGCACGACAAGGCCGCGCGCACCCTCGTGGTCAAGGTCGAGCCGGGCATGCCCAACCCGTACGCGCAGCCCAAGCCGCAGGAGCGGCCCGAACCGCCCGAGCAGGGCTGATTCGGGCCGTGGCGCGCAGGGGCCCCGGCCGCCTGGTCACCGAGGGGCACCTGCGCGACGGCGGGGTGGTGCGGGCGGAGGACGGCGCCTACTGGAATCGGACGGCCGGCCCTTCCTGGACGCGCTCCTGGCCAGGAGCCGGGCGGGCAGGGCCGCCGTCAGTTGACGCCGGCCTCCTTCATCTCGCGCAGCTCCCGCTTGAGTTCCTTGATCTCGTCGCGGAGGCGGGCGGCCAGCTCGAACTGGAGGTCGGTGGCGGCCTGGTGCATCTGCGCGGTCATCTGCTCGATCAGCCCCTCCAGCTCCTCGCGGGGACGCTCGCCGACCAGGTCCGCGGCGTGGCGGCCCGCCTCGGAGCCGCGGCCGCGGGTGCGGGAGGCCAGGCCCGGGACGGGGGCCTTGCCGCGGCTCTGCTGGCGGCCGGCGCCGCCGATCAGGGTCTCGGTGTCGGCGTCCTCGCGGACCAGCGAGTCGAGGATGTCGGCGATGCGCTTGCGCAGCGCGGTCGGCTCGATGCCGTGCTCGGTGTTGTAGGCGATCTGCTTGGCCCGGCGCCGGTTGGTCTCGTCGATCGCGCGCTCCATCGACGGGGTGACCGTGTCGGCGTACATGTGGACCTGGCCGGAGACGTTACGGGCGGCGCGGCCGATGGTCTGGATCAGTGAGGTCTCCGACCGGAGGAAGCCCTCCTTGTCCGCGTCCAGGATCGCGACCAGCGACACCTCGGGCAGGTCGAGGCCCTCGCGGAGCAGGTTGATGCCGACCAGCACGTCGAACTCGCCCGAGCGCAGCTCGCGCAGCAGCTCGATGCGGCGCAGGGTGTCGACCTCGCTGTGCAGGTAGCGGACGTTGACGCCCATCTCCAGCAGGTAGTCGGTGAGGTCCTCGGCCATCTTCTTGGTGAGGGTGGTGACCAGGACCCGCTCGTCCTTCTCGGTGCGCAGCCGGATCTCGTGGATCAGGTCGTCGATCTGGCCCTTGGTGGGCTTGACCACGATCTCCGGGTCGACCAGGCCGGTGGGGCGGATGACCTGCTCGACCACGTCGCCGCCGACCCGGTTCAGCTCGTAGGAGCCGGGGGTGGCCGACAGGTACACGGTCTGGCCGATGCGCTCCAGGAACTCCTCCCACTTCAGCGGCCGGTTGTCGATGGCCGAGGGCAGCCGGAAGCCGTGCTCGACCAGCATCCGCTTGCGGGAGGCGTCGCCCTCGTACATCGCGCCGATCTGCGGGACGGTCTGGTGCGACTCGTCGATGACCAGCAGGAAGTCCTCGGGGAAGAAGTCCAGCAGGGTGTTGGGCGCCGAGCCCGCCGGGCGCCCGTCGATGTGCCGGGAGTAGTTCTCGATGCCGGAGCAGGTGCCGACCTGCCGCATCATCTCGATGTCGTAGGTGGTGCGCATGCGCAGCCGCTGCGCCTCCAGCAGCTTGCCCTGGCCCTCCAGCTCGGCCAGGCGCTCGGCCAGCTCGGCCTCGATGTCGCGGATCGCCCGCTCCATCCGCTCCGGGCCCGCGACGTAGTGGGACGCCGGGAAGACGTACAGCTCCTCGTCCTCGCTGATCACCTCGCCGGTCAGCGGATGCAGGGTGGCCAGCTTCTCGATCTCGTCGCCGAACATCTCGATCCGGACCGCGAGCTCCTCGTACTGCGGGATGATCTCGACGGTGTCGCCGCGGACGCGGAAGGTGCCGCGGCTGAACGCCAGGTCGTTGCGGGTGTACTGCATGCCGACCAGCCGCCTGAGCAGGTCGTCGCGCTCGATCTCGTCGCCGACCCGCAGCCGCACCATCCGGTCGACGTACTCCTGCGGGGTGCCCAGGCCGTAGATGCACGACACCGAGGCGACCACCACCGTGTCGCGGCGGGTCAGCAGCGAGTTGGTGGCCGAGTGCCGCAGCCGGTCGACCTCGTCGTTGATCGAGGAGTCCTTCTCGATGTAGGTGTCGGTCTGCGGGATGTACGCCTCGGGCTGGTAGTAGTCGTAGTACGAGACGAAGTACTCGACGGCGTTGTTGGGCAGCATCTCGCGCAGCTCGTTGGCGAACTGGGCGGCCAGGGTCTTGTTGGGCTGCATGACCAGGACCGGCCGCTGGAGCTTCTCCACCAGCCAGGCGATGGTGGCGGTCTTGCCGGTGCCGGTGGCGCCGAGCAGCACCACGTCCTTGTCGCCGCGCTCGATCCGCTCGGCCAGCCCGGCGATGGCCTGGGGCTGGTCGCCGGACGGCGTCATCTCCGTGACGACCTCGAACGGCGCCACACGGCGCCGCAGATCGGTGATCGGCCGCATCCTGCCCCCCTCGTGCCACACCGGCCCATCGGCCGGACTTCGCTGCCCGTCCCACTGTATGCAGGGGGAAGGACAATCTGGCGCCACGGATTATTTCCGCAGGTCAGGAGGCCGGAAGCGGAAGGCGGGCCCTGACCTTGAACCCGCCCTCGCAGGGGCCCGCCTCGAAGCCGCCGCCCAGCGCGGTGACCCGCTCCCGGAGCCCCACCAGGCCGTTCCCGCCGCTGGGCAGCCCGTGCCTGGGGGCGGCGCGGGGCGGGGCGTTGCGGACCTCGACCTCGACCGCCTCGGCGGTCATCGCGACCTCGATCTCCGTGTCGGCGTCCCCGGCGTGCTTGTGGACGTTGGTCAGGGCCTCCTGGACGAGGCGGTAGAGCGTGCGTCCCACGGCCGGCGGCATGGGACGTTCCTCACCCGAGACGGTGATCTCCACGGGGAGCCCGGCGGCGCTCGACCGCCCGATCAGCTCGCGTATCTCGGAGAAGGAGGGGGTGCCCTGGGTGAGGGGTTCCTCACCCTGCCGCAGGACCCCGATGACATGGCGCAGCTCCTCCAGGGCCTGCCGTCCCATGTCGCCGATGACGGCGGCGGTCTCGGCGGCGCGCACGGGGTCGCGGGCGGCGATCGCCTTGAGGGCCCCCGCGTGGACGACCATGACGCTCACGCGGTTGGCCACCACGTCGTGCATCTCGCGGGCGATCCGGGTGCGCTCCTCCCCCCGGGCCCGCTCGGCCAGCAGATGCTGCTCGCGCTCCAGCCGCTCGGTGCGCTCCTGGAGGGAGCGGAGGAGCTGCTTGCGGGTGCCCATGTACAGGCCCAGCAGGACGGGCGGGGCGATGAAGGCGAACCCGGTGATGGCCCGGACGGCGAACGACTCCGTCGTCGCCGTGGGCCCGGGGAAGATCAGGTACAGCAGGTATCCGGCGACCGCGAGGGCGATGACGGTCCGCCTGGAGGCCGCGTAGGCGCCCAGGGAGTAGAGCTGGATGAGGGCCGAGATGCCCCCGCCGCCCGTGGGCGGGGCGAAGATCAGGCCGAACACGGTCAATCCGACCGGGTGGCGGCGCCGCACCACCAGGGCCAGGCCCAGAACGACGCTGGCGAGTGAGACCTCCCATGGGGGCAGCCAGAAATGCTGCTCCGCGTAGAACAGCCAGACAGCATCCAGCACGGCCGTTCCGAGGGCCAGTGAGACGTCCAGCGCACGGGAGCGACGCGTCGGCCACAGCGCCGACCACCAGCCCCGGATGGTCATGGAACGAGCTTATAGCGCAGGTTGTGAACATCCTGCACCGGTCATGGCAGTTCAAAGGGAGCCTTACCGAGAAAAGGCGGCGGAGTTCGCGGAAACCCCTTCCACGCAAGGGATATGGCGGTGGCCGCATGCCGCGCGGGGTGGTTACCATGACCACGCCGACATGGACGGGGATGCAGCAAACGATGACCCGCTTCGCCACCTGGATAGGGAAGAACATCGATGCCGTCATCGCGCTGGTCCTGGCCATAGCCGTCGGCGTGCTCAGCGTGGGCTTCGACCTGCCGAACGAGAGTGAGATCACCGACGGCGCGGTGCTGGCCGTGGTCGGCCTGCTCGCCACCTACCTGCTGCGGGACCGCGCCCGCCGGGGCCCTGTCGAGGTGGAGGTGCGCCAGGCGCTCCAGTCCTCCTCGACGAGCCTGGACGACCTCAGCGCGAAGTTCGACCGCTTGGACGTGTTCGAGGGCGTGGTGACCGACACCAGGCGCGCGCTGGAGGAGACCGCGGTCGTCCGGGTCATCAGCGGGGCGCAGGTGGGTCAGGTGCTGGAGGAGGCCCGGCGCGACACCGACCGGTGGTTCTTCAAGGGCGGCACCGGCACCTACATCCGGGCCAAGACGCTGCCCGAGTGCGTGTCCGCCGCCCGCCGCGACCGCCGCACCCTGTGGTTCCGCCTTGAGATCATCGATCCGACCAATGAGGCGGTGTGCGGCGACTACGCGCAGCACCGGCGTTCGGTGGCCGATCGCCCCGACGCCACCGGGGAGACGTGGACGCTGGAGCGCACCCGCAAGGAGGCGTACGCGACGATCCTGGCGGCCTGCTGGCACAAGCAGCGGTTCGGCATGCTCGACATCGACATCGGCCTGTCGCAGACGATGACGACGCTGCGCTATGACCTGGCGGCGTCGCGCGTGGTGGTGACGCGGGACGACCCGCGCGGCGAGGCGCTGGTGATCGACAGCGGCAAGTTCTACTACGGCTGGATCAGCGCGGAGTTGCAGACCAGCCTCGACCAGGCCCGGCGGGTGCCGGTGGAGCGGGCCCGCACGGCGCCGCTGGACGACGAGCCGACCGTCGAGGAGGTGCGCAAGCTCTTCGAGGTGCTCGGGATCGATCTGGCGCCCGGCTACACCGACCGCGACATCGTCGAGATCATCCGCAAGGCGCTCCGCGCCAAGGACCCCTACGAGTAGGCCACCACCAGTTTGACCACCGAATCGACGCAGCGGACGAACGGCCATGCGCTACACCGACCTGTACGGGGAGATCACCGGAGGTACTGCGGCCGCCACCGTCCCGCGGTGGGCCTGGCGCGTGCTGGGTGACATCGCCGAGGGGCGTATGCCCATCAACGCGGTGCGCCACCCCCTGGGTTTCCTGTGTCTTCCTCTGGAACGGACAGGTGACCTAGGCGTGTGCCTGCATATCTGGTCCCCCGAGGTACAGTCGGTGGAGACGACGACCTCCGGCGTGCACTGCCATAGCTGGGAGCTGGTGAGCTTCGTGTTGTACGGCTCGGTGCGGAACGCCCGCGCCCATGTGGCCGAGACCGCGCCCTCCGGACCGGACGGTGCCACGCACCGGCTGTTCGAGGTCGTCAGCAAGGGCGAGGTGGACGAGCTCAAGGCGACCGGCCGTACCGTCCGCTACCTCCCCGGGCCCACCTCCACCTACGGCACGGGCGACACCTACACGTTGCCGGCCGGTGTCTTCCACAGCACGTACGTCGAGGGCGGCCCCGACGCGGCCACCGTCGCGCTGGGCCGTCAGGACCCGGGCGGCGGCAACCTGTCACTCGGCCCGCTGGACGCCCCGTCGCACGAGACGCGGCGGATGCGCTGCGGGCCGGACGAGACGGCCAGGGCGGCGCTGCGCTCGGTCCGCCGTATCGAGGCCGCCCACCCGGTCCTGCCCGAACCCGCCGCCGGCCGCATCGCCGCGAGGCCCCCGGCCGACCCCGACCCGCCCGGCACGCGCGGGCGGACCGGTCGCGCCGCACCGAGTTGACCCTTCCCGGTCGACCCTTTTCCGGTCGACCCTCCCGCCCGCGGACCGGACGCCACTGGAGGCGCCTCGATGAGACCGCTCACCCCCACCGCCAAGGCCGCTCAGGCGACGTCGGCCACGGCACAGGTTGATCTGGCCGCGGCCCGGCGGGTGGCGGTGGACGCCGCCGAGTCGGCCGGGGCGCTCCTGCGAACCCGGATGCAGGGGCCGATGGAGGTGCGGCTCAAGGACGGCGCCGGGGACGTGGTGACCGATCTGGACATGGCCGCGGAGTCGCTGATCGTGCGGCGGCTGCGCGCGGCCTACCCCGGGCACCGCATCATCGCCGAGGAGTCGGGCCTGCTGGAAGCGTCCGGAGCACCCGAAGGCAACGGCGCCGGGACCCCGGTGTGGCTGGTGGATCCCTTGGACGGCACCAACAACATCGCGATCGGGATGCCCGTGTACGCGGTGGGGCTGGCGCTGTGCGCGGGTTCCGTCCCCGTCGTAGGCGTCGTCCACGATCCGGTGAGCGGGCGCACGTGGTCGGCGATCCGCGGTGAGGGCGCGCGCAGCCCGTCGGGGGCGGCGTTGCTGCTCGGCGAGACGGAACGTCCAGGGCGCTTGGAGAACCCCGTCCTGGCGTGGACGCAGGGCCACCAGGTGGGGCCGAGCGACCCGGTCGCGTCGTCCATGAGGTCGATGCTGGAGGCTCACAGCCGCCGCCTGCTGCAACTGTGGGCGCCGCTGGTGGCGTGGGTGATGCTGGCGCGTGGCGACATCGACGGCATCGTCGGCTACCGGCCGGAGATCGTGGACCTGCCGGCGGGCGCGCTGCTGGCCGCGGAGGCGGGCGCGGAACTGCGCGGGCTGGACGGCTCCTCGTACGAGGCGTCGATCGACCGTTCCCCGGACGAGCTCAGCTTCGTCGCGGCACGTCCCGAGCATCTGGACCGCCTGCTGGGAATCGTCCGCTTGGAGGCCCCGCACCTCAGCCTGTGAGCAGCAGGGCCGCGGTGGAGGCCGCGCATCCGAGGACGGCGAGCGCCACACCGGTGAGGACGAAGCGGCGCATCGGCACGGCCACTCCCCGGCGCCGGCACCACTCGAACCACAGCAGCGTGGCCAGCGAGCCCCAGGGGGTGATGACCGGCCCCACGTTCGTGCCGATGAGCAAGGCCAGCAACTGGTCGTGGTTGGCCGGGTGCACCACCGACTCCCCCGCCACGTAGGCGGGCAGGTTGTTCAGCGCGTTGGACAGTCCCGCGCCCGAGAAGACCGCGCGGAACGCCCCGCCCGTGCCGTCGTCCACACCGACGAGCCCGCGCATCACGGTGTCCAGCCCGAACCGGCTCAGTGTCGGCACCACCAGGAACAGGCCCGTGACGAACACGAGCAGCTGCCAGGGGATCAGCGCGGGCCGCAGATGCGACCGTTCCCGCACGGCGAACGCGGCCACCGCGATGACGGCCGCGATACTGGACGCGATGGCGATCTCCCAGCCGGTCTCCGCGCCCGCCAGGACGGCCCCGATGAACACCAGGCAGGCGAGCGCCGTCGCGCCGAACAGCACCGGGTCCTGGATGGGCGTGGGCGATGGCGGCTCGTACCGGTCGGCCCCACGTTCGCTGCGCCTCCAGTAGAAGACCCACAGCAGCACCATGGTGATGACCAGTGACGCCAACTGCGGGGCCCACATGCGTTCGGCGAACGCGGGTGTCTCCAAGGCGACCCGGTCGGAGGCCAGGAGGTTGGTCAGGTTCGACACCGGGAGGAGCAGGCTGGCCGTGTTGGCGAGCCATACCGTGGTCATCGCCAGGGGCAGTGCGGCGATGCCCGTGCGCGCGGCCAGGGCGAGCATGACCGGGGTCAGCAGGACGGCGGTGGTGTCGAGGTTGAGGAAGACGGTGGTGAGGGACGCGAACGCCACGCAGAGGAAGAACAGCGCCCCGTAGCCTCCCCGTCCGGCGCGCGCCACCCGTTCGGCGATGAGGTCGAAGACCCCTGCCTCCTTGGTGAGCTCCGCGAGCACGATGACCGAGAACAGGAAGACCAGCATCGGCGCGATCCGGCGCACGCTCGCCTCGGCGTCGTCCGCGGGCAGCAGCCCCGTCGCGACGAACCCCAGCCCGGCGGCCAGCAACCCGACGCGGATCCAGTCCAGCACGCTCAAGGCACGGGCCAGGCGGCGGAACGGCAGTGCGAGGGTCACCACGCGCCTCATGATCCCATGGCCGCGCGCCGCCCTGGGACCCGTGAGCAGGCCGCGCGATACTGGCCGCATGACTCCCCCCGGTGAAGCCTTCCGACAGGATCCCCCAGCGCCGGAGCCTTTCAGGCGAGAGCCGCCGGGCCGCGAGCCCTCACGGCGGGAGCGCCCGACCGACTTCTTCATCAGCTACTCCCCCGCCGACGAGCGCTGGGCGTCCTGGATCGCCTGGCAACTGGAGGCGGCCGGGCACCGCACGATGATGCAGGCGTGGGACTTCGTCGCCGGGACCAACTTCATCGACTTCATGGACCGCGGCCTGTCGGAGGCCAAGGTGGTGGTCGCCGTCCTGTCGCGCAACTACCTGCGTTCGCGGTACGGCAGGTGGGAGTGGATGACCGCGCTGCGCGCCGACCCGGACGACCCCGCGAACAAGCTCGTCACCGTGCGGATCGAGGACTGCCCGATCGACGGGCTGCTGTCCACCATCACCTACGTGGACCTGGTCGGCATCGAGGACGCCGATGAGGCGCGCGCGCTTCTGATGGAGCGGATCGAGCAGGCCCTGGCGGGCCATGCCCGTCCCATGAACGGCCCGGGTTTCCCAGGTGCGGCCGGAGGCACCGGATCGGCGCCGCCGGGCCGCGCGCCGCTCCAGGGGCGCGTCGAAGGATCCGGGCCCCGGCTGCCGGAGATCGCCGGGGAACGTCCGGCGCGCAGGGCCCCCGTGGTGCCGCCCGCGTACCCCGCCCGCTCCGGCGACGGCGACGGCGAGCGGCCACGGGAGCGGCTGAGCATCCTGCACGTGTCGGGCCCGCGCTTCGGCCGTACGCTCGCCGAGCCGGACGAGCCGACCAGCGCCACGGATCTGCAGAACCGCATCTGGAGCGATGTCACGCTGCTGGCGGACGCGGGGGTGCCGAGGCCCGATCTGCTGGTCGTCACGGGCAACCTGACGCATTCGGGGAGCCGCAAGGAGTTCACCGAGGCCCTGTCGTTCCTGACGAGCCTGCGCGCGCTCCTCGGCCTGGAGGCACAGCGCGTGGTGGTCGTGCCCGGCACGCACGATGTGACGCGCGCCGCGTGCCAGGCGTACTTCGCCAGTTGCGAGGCCGACGACATCGATCCGCAGCCCCCGTTCTGGCCGAAGTGGCGGCACTTCACGGGACTGTTCAAGGAGTTCTACCAGGGCTTGGACAGCCTCATCTTCGACAGCGCACAGCCGTGGACGCTGTTCCCCATGGACGACCTCAAGGTCGTGGTGGCCGGTCTCAACTCGACGATGCCGCAGACGCATCGCCCAGGGGACAGGTACGGGCAGGTCGGGCAGGCGCAGGCGGCGTGGTTCACCGAGCGGCTGCGGCACTACGAGAGCGAGGGCTGGCTGAGGCTCGCCGCCGTGGAGCACAGCCCCATCCCCTCTGAGCCCGGTGCGCTGCGCGATACCGACACCGTCAACTCCCTGCTCGCGGGCCACGTCAACCTGTTCCTCCAGGGGGCCGAGTCCGATCAGGGGATGATCCCGCTGCTGCCATCGGGTGTGCCGTCCGTTCCCGCGCTCGGCACCGGACGTCATCAGATCCTCGTGGTGAGCAGGGACGGCCTGGAGCGCTGGACCCCTGAGGACGCGGCGCGGCGCGGCCCGGAACGGCTCGACCAGTCCTGGACGATGGTGAGTGGCACGTTCCCGCCCCCGCCCGACGAGCCCCGCCCCGTCCCGCCGCTGGTGCCCCTACGCGAAGGCGGGGAGGAGCCCCCCGAACCCACTCCCGACCCGACGGGCCGCCTTCTCGACCGCATCACCGAGGCGTGCGAGACGAGGTTCGAGAACCCGAAGATCCGCCGTATCGAGGCCGACCCGCCGCACCTGCTGCTCTCGCATATGGAGGACGGGTTCGTCCGCCAGTACCACATCGGCGCCCACGTCGGGCAGGTCACCGAGGCCGATGTGGACGCCTTCGTACGGCACGTCCACGCGGACGGGGACGACTTCGGATCGGAACTGGTCTTCCTAGGGCCCGCACCGCCCCGCTCCCTGCGCGAGGACGCGATGCGGCGTGGCATACGGCTGCGCAGCCTGACCGAGTTCCAGGGGCTGCTGGACCTGTCGGAGTACGTCGCGGGCCAGACCGCGCGGCTCAACGCGGGGGGCCTGTATCCACCGTCCCTCTACGTCCCGCAGCGGTTCCGGCAACTCGACAGCCTTCGCACGCCACGCGCCGACGGCGGGCAGGCGTCGTCCGAAGCGGGCGACCCCGAGGTGCAGGAGGACGTCGTCGGGGAGATGCTGCGGCTGCTGGCCGCCGACCATGGGCGTTTCCTGCTTCTGCTGGGCGACTTCGGCCGCGGCAAGACGTTCGCGCTGCGCGAGCTGGCCCGCCGCATCCCCGCCGAGCTGCCGCACGTCATCCCGATCCTCATCGAGCTGCGCGCGCTCGACAAGGCGCACTCGGTGGACGGCCTGGTGGCGGCGCACTTGGCCAACCACGGCGAGGAGCTGATCGACCTCAAGGCGTTCCACTACATGCTGCGCCAGGGCCGCATCGTGCTGCTGTTCGACGGGTTCGACGAGCTGGTCACCAGGGTCACCTACGACCAGGCCGCCGACCACCTGGACACGCTGCTTCAGGCGGCCCAGGACAAGGCGAAGATCGTGGTGGCGAGCCGCACCCAGCACTTCAAGTCCCAGGCGCAGGTGCTGACCGCGATGGGCGAGAAGGTGGGCGTGCTGCCGCACCGGCGCGTGCTCGGCCTGGAGGACTTCAACCCGGCGCAGGTGCGCTCGTACCTGGTGGGCCGGTACGGCAGCGAGGAGGCCGCGGACACGCGGCTGCGCGCCCTGCACAGCATCGGGGAGCTGCTCGGCCTGACCAGCAACCCGCGGATGCTCAGCTTCATCGCCGACCTGCCCGAGGACCGGCTGCGCGCCGTCGCCCAAGCGCGCGCGACCGTCAGCCCGGCCGACCTGTACCGCGAGATCCTGACGTCCTGGCTCACCTACGAGGCGGAGCGCGTCCGCCAGTCGGGCGGGCCCTCCGGGCTGACCGTCGAGGACATGTGGACGGCGGTCGGCACGCTCGCGCTGCGGCTGTGGGAGGGCAACGAGGAGTTCCTGCAACTGTCCGAGCTCGCCGACGTCGCCGGGACGCTCAGCGATCTGGCCGAGGGACGGCTGTCGTCCGAGCAGGTGACGCACGCGGTGGGCGCGGGGAGTTTGCTGGTGCGCACCGCCGAGGGCATGTTCGGGTTCATCCACGGGTCGGTCATGGAGTGGCTCGTGGCGCGGCACATCGCCATGGAGTTCGAGGGCGGCGGCACGCCCGCGGCACTGTCGCGCAGGGCGCTGTCGCAACTCACCGTGGACTTCCTGTGCGACCTGGCCGACACCCGCGCCTGCCAGGACTGGGTGGCGGAGGTCCTGGCCGATCCGGGCGCGGCCGACGCCGCCCGCGCCAACGCCATCAAGATCACCACCAGGCTGCGCACGCCGGCCCGCACCGACCTGCGCGGCGCCCGCCTCCAGGGCGAGGACCTGTCCTACCGCGACCTCCAGGAGGTCGATCTCACCGGCGCCGACCTCACCGACGCCCATCTGGTGGGGGCGAACCTGTCACGCGCCGTCCTGCGCGACGCGTCCCTGGCGGGGGCGCGGCTGGACGAGGCGCGGCTGACCGGCGCGGACCTGCGCGGCGCCGACCTGTCCCGGGCCCGGCTCGCCCGCGCCGACCTGCGCGACGCCGTGGTGGACGGCAGCCGCTGGACCCGTGCCGCGCTCATCGCCGCCGCGCTCCCCGACCGCATCGCGCGCTCCCCCGAGCTGCGCGAGGCCGCGATCGCCCCGGGACGGCCCGTGGGCATCGAGATGGCCCCTGCGGCGGTCGGGGTCCCGTACGGGTTCCATTTCCAGACGAGCAGGCTGCCGCAGCCGCTCGCCTACAGCCCCGGCGGTTCCGTGGTCGCGGTGGGAGGCGAGGACGGAGGCGTCGTCATCTGCGACGCGGTCACCGGCACTCCCCTGCGCACTCTCCAAGGGCACCGGGGCCGCGCCTACGCGGTGGCGTTCGACTCCCAGGGCAACCTGCTCGCCACGGGCGCCGCCGATGGCACCGTCCGCGTGTGGGACCTGGCCACGGGACACACCGCGCACACGCACACCGTCCATCCCGAAGGGGTCTGGCCCGTCGTCGTCGGCCCCGGACCCGATCCCCTCATCGCGGCAGGGGCCGCGGACGGCACGATTCGCCTCTGGGACGCCGCGACAGGGGAACTGCGGCACGAGCTGGCAGGGCACACCGCTCCCGTTTACACCGCGGTCTTCGACCCGAACGGGTCCCTGATGGTGACAGGTGACGCGGGAGGGACCCTGCGCGTGTGGGACCTGACCACCGGTGCCCTCCAGCGGACTCTCACCGGCCACAGGGGCGCGGTGTTCCGCGCGGTGTTCCACCCGGACGGGGCACTGCTGGCCGCGGGCGACGAGACGGGCACCGTGCGGCTCTGGGACATTCACACGGGCGAGATACGGGAAGAGCTGCTCGGCCATACCGGCCGTGTCTACGCCATCGCGTTCCACCCCGATGGCGAGCTGATGGTGACCGGAGACACCGACGGCTCGGTCCGCCTCTGGGAGGGCGCCCGCCACAAGCTGACGCTGTCCGGTCACAGCGGCGCCATCTACCAGGCGGCGTTCAGCCCGGACGGCGGCCGCCTCGCCACCGCCGACAGCGCCGGGTCCGTCCGCCTCTGGGACGCCGCGACCGGGCGGCAGCGCCTGGAACTGTCCGGGCACCGGGGGGCGGTGTGGCCGTTCGCGTTCCGCCCGGACGGGGCGCAGCTCGCCACCAGCAGCAACGACGGAACCGCCCGGCTGTGGGACACCGAGACCGGCCAGTGCCGCTTCGTCCTGCGCGGCCACGGCAGGCGCACCACCGGTGTCGCGTTCAGCCCCGAGGGCGGCCTCCTGGCCACCAGCGGCAACGACGGCCTGGTCCGCCTGTGGGAGCCGCGCACCGGCCGCCTCGTGCGCGTGCTGCGCGGCATCGCCGACAACCTCACCTTCGCCACGTTCAGCCCCGCGGGGACGCGGCTGGCCACCGCCACCAACGACGGCGGCGTCCACCTGTGGCAGGCCGGGACGGGCACGTTCGAGCGCGAGCTGAACGTCGAGACCGACCACGTGTGGGCGCAGGCGTTCAACCCCGGCGGGGAGGTCCTGGCCACCGCCAACGACGACGACACCGTGCGCCTCTGGTACTGGACGACCGGGCGCGAGATCGTCAACCTCGCCGACCACCGGGGCCGCGTCCGCTCCATCGACTTCAGCCCCGACGGGGCGCGGGTCGCCACCGGATGCGACGACGGCCTGGTGCGCATCTGGGACGCCCGCTCGGGCACCCTGCTGTCGGAGCTGCACGGCCACACCGACCGCGTCTACCGCGTCCGCCACCACCCCTCCGGCCGGACCCTGGCCAGCGCCGGGCACGACGGCACGGCGCGGCTGTGGGACGCGCGCACCGGCGAGCCGCAGCGGGTCCTGACCCGCCACGCCGGGCGGCTGTGGACGTGCGCGTTCAGCCCGGACGGCGCGCTGCTGGCCACGGCGGGCGACGACCTGGTCATCCACCTCTGGAACGCGCACACCGGACACCACCTGCACACCCTCACCGGCCACACCCGCCGCGTCTGGGCGGTGGAGTTCAGCCCGGACGGGACGCTTCTCGCAGGGGCGGGCGACGACGGCGCGGTCATCCTGTGGAACGTCCCCGACCCCACAGGGCGGGACGCCCCGTCCCCCCGCGTCACCCTCCTCGGCCTTTCCGAGGGATGGGCCGCCCTCGCCCCCGAGGGCCGCTACAAGCGGGAGGGCAACACGGCAGGCGAGTTCTGGTACGCGATAGGCATGTGCCGCTTCGAGCCAGGCGAACTTGACGCCTACCTCCCCGAGGTACGCCAGATCGCCATGGAGGCCGACTTCTGACGAGCCCGCCTTCAGAAGGCGCAGTGGGCGATGGTGGCGTCGTCGTGGGGTTTGCCCCTCGGCCAGCGGGCGCCGCTCGGGTCGCTGCGCTCGGCCTCGCGGGTGCGGGCGATCAGCGCGGCCGGGCCCTGCTCGCGGATGGTGCCGGCCAGCCCGTGCCAGTCGGCGAGGCCGAACCGGTCGGCCAGGCGGGTGGCGCCGTCGGTGAGGAGGTAGGCGTGGCGCAGGCCGGCCAGCGGCACGGTGCCGGTGATCGCGTGCCGGGCGACGGCGGGGTCGGCGGCGGCGTAGTCCCGGCCCCCGGTGATCTCCCGGAGCCCGTCCGGGCCGTCCAGCAGCAGGGTCGAGTCGGCCAGCACGAGGTAGTCCACGAGCTCGCCGCGGACGCGCAGCGCCAGCACGGTCGCCGCGGGCGTCGTCGGGCGGCGCAGGTCGCAGGTCGACCGGTGGGACGCCGCCACATCGGCGATGGCGCCCGCCAGGCGGCCCACCAGAGGGCGCTGATCCGGCCTGTACGTCCCTTCCGGGGGCCCGACCGGGGGCGAGGACGGGCGGGCCCCTCCGAGGCCGTCCACGAGCCGTGAGAGCAGCCTCATGCCGAGCGAGCGGGCGTACCAGGCCGTGCCGTGGACGCAGCCGAGATCGGTGCCCAGCGGCAGCCCGCAGCCGTCCAGGACGACGACGGCGCCCGGAGCGGACGCGACGAAGTCCTCGTTGCCACGTTCGGGACTGCCCTCGTCGGTCGCCCACGTCACCCGCATCGCGCCCCCCTCACCCGGCCGAGCCCGCACGCCGGGTCAGATCCTCCCAGAGGGCGTCCACCTGGGCCTTGAGATCGTCCAGGGAGCCCGAATTGTCGATCACGTGGGTGGCGACGGCGCGGCGCTCCTCGCGGGACGCCTGGGCGGCGATCCGCGCCCTGGCGTCCTCCTCGCTCATGCCGCGCCGGGACGTCAGCCGGTCGAGCTGCACCTCCACGGGGGCGTCCACCACCACGACCACGTCGTAGTTCTCCGCCAGCCCGTTCTCCACCAGCAGCGGCACGTCGTACACCACGATCGCGTCGGGCGGCGCCGTGTCCACCAGCTCCCGCATCCGCTCGCCCACCAGCGGGTGCACGATGGCGTTCAGCGCGGCCAGCCGGTCCCGGTCGGCGAAGACGATCGAACCGAGCCTCTCCCGGTCCAGCGTGCCGTCGGGCCGCAGGACGTCCTCGCCGAACTCGGCGACGATCGCCTCCAGACCGGGCGTGCCCGGTTCCACCACCTCGCGTGCGATCACGTCCGCGTCGACGACCAGCGCGCCGCGCTCGCGCAGCAGCGACGACACCTCGCTCTTGCCCGCCCCGATGCCGCCGGTCAGTCCCACTTTCAGCACGGCACCACTGTAGGGCGCGGCGTTCACGGCGCGGCGGCGGGGACGAGCGCCTTGCGCATGTGCACGAGGGTGAGGTGGGCGGCGACCCGCTCACGGTGCGTCTCGCCGTAGCCGAGCCGCCGGTAGAGACGCAGGTTGCCCTCGCTCAGATGGCCCGTGAACAGCACGCAGGCGTCCGCGCGGTCCGCCGCCTCCCGCTCCAGCGCCTCCATTAACCGGCGCCCGATGCCGCGGCCCTGCATGTCCGGCGCCACCACGAGCCGCCCCACCAGGCACGTGCGGTCGCTGAACTGGGCGCGCACCGCCCCCACCAGGCGGCCGTCCACCACCGCCTTGAGCACCACCGCGTCGTCCCCGCCGAGCAGCTTGCGCAACTGCTCCAGCGACTCCACCAGCGGCGGGATGAACGGGTCGCCGTAAAGCTGGGCCTCGGCGACGTAGGCCGCGCGCTGCACGGTCAGGATCTCCCCCGCGTCGGCCAGCGCGGCGCGCTCGATGACGGCGCCCCGCCCCTCCGGCTCACTCATGCCCATCCCTCCTGGGAGATCCCCGGACCCTGGCCGCGGAGCCGCCCGGTCGCCTCCCGACATCAAAGGCCGCTCGTCAAAGGTGGCTCGTCGGAGGCCGCTTCAGGGGCCGATCGAGACGGTCACCGCGACCGGATAGTGGTCGGACGCCGCCGAGCGCGGCACGTCGTAGTCGGAGAGCAGCAGGTCGTCGGTGCCGAAGATCCAGTCGACCCGGCGGCCGTCGGCCGTGGTCGGCGACGGGTCGCCGCTGGGCGCGGCGCTGCGCAGCTCGGTGCCGTCCAGCACCCGGGTGATCTCGGCGCTGCCCGGCGCGGCGTTGAAGTCGCCGCCGATGACCGTGCGGGGCGCGCCGCCCCAGGCCCGTACCAGCGCCGCGATCTCCCGGGTCCGCTCCTCCGCCTGGTCGGCGCCGCCCTCCAGGTGCGTCGACCACACGGTCAGGGACCGGTCCCCGACCCGCAGCCGTCCCCACACGTACCCGCGGATCTGCGACCAGTCACCCCTCGGCATCCGCCCGATGCCCGAGTCCTCCACCGGCAGCGAGGTGAGGATCGCGTTGCCAAACTGCCCGTCGGCGGCCGGGCCCCACAGGAGCGTCATGCCGAGCCGCCGCGACAGCCACACGCCCACGTCGGTCGTCCCCGACAGCAGGGACCCGCGGCCCGCCTCCTGGAGCAGCACCACGTGCGCCCGCTGCGCCTCGATGTTGCGGGCGATGCTCTCCGGGTCGAGCCGCCCCTTCTGGTTGACGGCGTCGTGGATGTTGTAGGTGAGCAACCGCACACGGCCGTCCGCCGGTGCGGCCTGCGCCGTTCCGTCCGGCCCGGCCACGGCGAAGGCCAGCGTGCCGAGCAGCAGGACGAGCGCGGCGGCGCCCGCGGTGAGCGCCCGCAGCGGCGCGCGGGCCGGCAGCGGACCGCCGCGGGCCGCGGCGATCGCCGCCAGCGCGCCCAGCAGGAGCCCCGCCAGGCCGGGCAGCGCGTTGTTCGGGAACGGCAGCGGCTCCAGCGCGCTGACCTGGTACGACACCAGGATCAGGCCGATCAGCAGGCCACCGGTCGCGGCGCCCACGTCGACCCTCCACACCGGGCCGCCCGTCCCGGCGCGGCGCAGCGGGGCCCGGCACGCCACCGCCAGCAGCCATGCCGACAGCACGTGCCCGACCACCACGACCGGGACCACCTCGACGCCCGCGATGGAGTAGGTGCCCGAGACCGCGGCGGCGCCGACGCCGAGCAGCGTCCCGCCGAGGACGCAGACGCCGCCGGGCACGGCGCGCACGGCCAGTCCCGAGGCCAGGAACGCCAGCGCCAGGCCCTGCCCCACCACGATCACGACGTGCGCGGCGGTCAGCGACCGCCAGCTCGCCGACGCCACGAACCCGGGGCTGGACAGCACCAGCACTTGAAGCGCCAGGAACGGCCCGAACGCCACGGCCCCGAAGGCGTCCCGCCAGGAGATGCCGGGGGGCTCGACCGGGCCCGAGCCCAGCTCCCTGAACAGCGCGGCGGCGCCCAGGCCCACGAACAGCAGGCACGCCAGCCACGGGCCCACGCCCGAGCGCCACGACGGGTCCCATGTCGCGAACGCCATCCGCATCGCGGTGTCGGCCGACAGTCCCGCCACCGTGGCGGTCGCGAAGCCCACGCCCGACAGACCGCGCGCGCCCTCGTACAACGCGGCCACAGCGATCATGCCGATGGCGGTGCCCGCGAACGCCAGCCAGGTCTGCGGGGTCAGCGCCTGCGCGAGCAGCCGCACCACCAGCAGCCCGCCGACCCCGGCCAGCAGCAGCCCGCGCGGCCCCGCCACGCTCCTGATCACCGGGGCCGCCAGCCCGGCCAGGTACACCGCCAGGAGCACGACGCCCGCGACCGCGGTCCCGGCCGTGTCGGCGAAATGGTCGTACTGGGGCAGCGCGAACCGCAGCGTCTGCGCGAGCACCGCCGCCGTGACCGCGATCAGCGCCAGCCGCGCCGGCCCCTGGGGGACGATCGGCGCGCCTGCCGGCTGGACGGGTTCACCGGGCCTGGTACCGAGCTGTGTGGTGGCCAATTGAACGTTTGCTCCCCGGGGACGATCGGGCGGAGGGGCGGTACCGCGATGGCGCGGTACCGCTGTGGAGCGGTACATCGGTGTCGCGGTACTGCGGCGGCACGAAGGGCGGGCACCGCGATCCGCGCGATACCTGGCCGTCGCGCGCGAGAATAGCGCAGCGGCGGCCTCCAGGCCCGGGCTCCGTGCCCGTGTTCGCGCGGTCATGAACGCCCGCGCCGGCCGCGTCCCCGCGCCGCCGGAACCGCCCGGGACCTCGCGGAAACGGCGCATGACCGCCCGGAAACGGTGCGTGACCGTCCAGGATCCCGCGAACCATGGGCGGCCTCCCGCCCGTACCACTGGACGAGCCGCCTCCGCCTCGCGGGTCGCGTGGGGGTGCGTTGCGGGCGGGACGGTTCGGGGTTGGATCGGCGCACGCCCGGGTAGGGGCCTGCGCCGGTCGCCCTCCGTCTCCGCTACGCGGCAGCAGGACACAAGGAGCACGGAGGAGCAACGAGTCATGGCCGGGACGGGCCCGGGGTGGGGCCGGTCCCGGCCGTGCTCGCCGGACACCGAAGGGATACACCGCCGGCCCGCACGCGCCGATGAACATCGGCTAAGGCAGGGCGACGGAAACGCGACCGCCGGCGCCCCGGCCCCTGGGAAGGGACCGGGGCGCCGGCCGGGTGATGTTACTGGCCGCCGGAGAGCTTCTCGCGGAGCGCCGCCAGCGCCTCGTCGGTCGCCAGGGCCCCGGAGGAGGTGTCCTCGCGCTCGGCGCCGCCGGAGTAGGAGGTCTCGCCACCGCCGGACGGGGCGCCGCCCTCGGCCTCCGCCTCGGCCCTGCGGGCCTCCTCGATCTGCCTGCGGTGGGCGTCGAACCGGGCCCTGGCCTCGGCGTACTGCCGCTCCCAGGTCTCGCGCTGCTGGTCGTAGCCGGGCAGCCACTCGCCGGTCTCGGAGTCGAAGCCCTCGGGGTACTTGTAGTTCCCCTGCTCGTCGTACTCGGCCGGCATGCCGTACAGCGTCGGGTCGAAGTCCTCTTCCTCGATGCCGGCGGCGCTCTCGTTGGCCTGCTTGAGCGACAGGCTGATGCGGCGCCGGTCGAGGTCGATGTCGATGATCTTCACGAAGATCTCGTCGCCGACCTGGACGACCTGCTCGGGGATCTCCACGTGGCGCTCGGCCAGCTCGGAGATGTGCACCAGGCCCTCGATGCCCTCCTCGACCCGGACGAACGCGCCGAACGGCACCAGCTTGGTGACGCGGCCCGGCACGACCTGGCCGATCTGGTGGGTGCGGGCGAACTGCTGCCAGGGGTCCTCCTGCGTCGCCTTCAGCGACAGCGAGACCCGCTCGCGCTCCATGTCGACGTCGAGGACCTCGACGGTGACCTCCTGGCCGACCTCGACCACCTCGGACGGGTGGTCGATGTGCTTCCAGGACAGCTCGGAGACGTGCACCAGGCCGTCCACGCCGCCGAGGTCGACGAACGCGCCGAAGTTGACGATCGAGCTGACGACGCCCTTGCGGACCTGGCCCTTCTGCAGGGTGTTGAGGAAGGTCTGGCGGACCTCGCTCTGCGTCTGCTCCAGCCAGGCGCGGCGCGACAGCACCACGTTGTTGCGGTTCTTGTCCAGCTCGATGATCTTGGCCTCGAGCTCGCGGCCCACGTACGGCTGGAGGTCGCGCACCCGCCGCATCTCCACCAGGGAGGCGGGGAGGAAGCCGCGCAGACCGATGTCGAGGATCAGGCCGCCCTTGACGACCTCGATGACCGTACCGGTGACGATGCCGTCCTCGTCCTTGATCTTCTCGATCGTGCCCCAGGCGCGCTCGTACTGCGCGCGCTTCTTGGACAGGATCAGCCGGCCCTCCTTGTCCTCCTTCTGAAGGACCAGGGCCTCGACGTGGTCGCCGACGGTGACGACCTCGTTGGGGTCGACATCGTGCTTGATGGACAGCTCGCGCGAGGGAATGACGCCCTCGGTCTTGTAGCCGATGTCGAGGAGGACCTCGTCACGATCGACCTTGACGACAGTGCCCTCGACAATGTCGCCGTCGTTGAAGTACTTGATGGTCTCATCGATCGCGGCGAGGAAGGCTTCCTCGGACCCGATGTCGTTGACCGCTACCTGCGGGGTGGTCGAGGTTGCCTCGGTGCTGCTCGTCATGTGTCGGCTGGCTCCGGATACGGACATGCGTAGTTGCGCGTAGTGCGCGGAGGGCCCTTTTCCGCCCTGCCGATGACCGGAGATGGGACGTGGCCACGAACCACGTCAGGGAAACCGATGTCGACCTGACCGAGCGCGAGCCTGCTCTGTCCGAAGCACGCGCAAGCCCACAGCGCAGCGATCAGCATATGGGACGGAAACCGCGTGGTCAATCGGCGCGGTCCACGCCACCCCCGTCACAGTGGACCGGCCCCCGCGACGCGGGGTTCTCGCGGACGCGCCCCAGGGCGCGATGAAGGCGAGACAGAGTCGGATCAGAGAACAGATGGGAACTCAGTACACCCGGCCACGCCCCCGCAGTTCCTTGGCCAGCCGGTCCTCGGCGGCCCGCGGGAACGTGATCGTGTTGGGGTCGCCGTCAGAGGTGTACCGCGACTCGGGGTTCCTCTCCAGCTCGTCCAGCCAGGCGGCCGAGCAGTACCGGGCGCAGTCGTTCCTGTCGATCTTGCCTTCGGACTGGACGCGGGTGATCGCCAGCGGGTCGAAGTCCTTGTCGAACGGGGACTCCGACGGCTTCCAGCCGGCCAGGAACACGCCCTTGAACGCGTACGCGCCGTCCTTCTTCGCCGCCCACGACCGCTTGTCCGGCTCGGCGCCGAACGGGTAGGCCAGCGTGGTGGTGTGCCTGCCGGTGAGCCGGACGATCCTGGCCTCGATGTCGCCGATCTCCCTCTGCACGTCCTTCTTGGACAGCTGCGAGAGGTTCCGGTGGCTCAGGGTGTGGTTGCCCAGCTCGAACCCGTTGCGCAGGAGCCAGGCCAGCCCGGCCGCCTCCTGCCCGTCCAGCCGGAACAGGTCCTTGGTCAGGTAGAACGTGGCGGTGGGCCGGAACCCCGGGTACCGCCGCGCCACCTCCTGGATGATCGCCACCGCCGTGCCCGCCTTGGGGCGGCCCTGGGCGTCCAGGGAGAACTGCTCGGGCATGCTGTCGTCGAAGGTCAGCACGACCGGATGCCGCCCGGCCGGCACGTTGATCCACCCGGCGGCGAACTCGCCCGCCGTGATCGGCACGTAGCCGCTCTTCGCGAGCCGCACCAGCTCGGCCCGGAAGTCCTTCGCCGACCGGTCCAGGTCGCGCTCCGGCTTCGGGACGATCCGGTGATACATGATCACCGGGACCTGTCCCAGCTCGTTGGCCTTCGCGGCGGCGGCCGCGGGCGTGGCGGGGCCCACGGTCCCGGCGGGCGAAGGCGCCGCCTTCCCCGGTGCCGGCCCCGGTGCCGGCGGGGGACTCCGGTGCCCGACGCCGCCGGCCTGCGCCACCGGCTCCTTCGCCTGGGTGGCGGCGCGGGACCCGTCCCGCTCGCCGGGCAGCCAGAGCCCGGCGACCACGGCGGCGACGATCACGACAGCGGCGATCTTGTGGAGGAGTGGCACGCGTCTCCCTCGATCGAATTCCCGGCACCCCCGGCGCCCGCACAATGATCTCTCACCGGCCGCTCTCGCGCCCCGCAAACCACATCGCTACCGAAGACGAATCCGGCCACTCAGGCAACGACCGCCCTGACGGCGAACTCCCGTCCCAGCGCGCGCAGGTCACCAGGACGCCCCGGCAGCGCGGCACTCATGGCACGCGGCAGGGCGCCCAGGCGGGGCGAGCCCTGGGTCGGCGGCCGTCTAGTGCGCGGCGGACTCCCAGGTCGGGCCGGTGCCCATGCTCACCTCGAGAGGGGCCTTCAGCTCGTAGGCGGACGACATCTGGTCGCGGACGAGGCCGGTGAGGACCTCGTGCTCGCCGGGGGCGACCTCGAAGACCAGCTCGTCGTGCACCTGGAGGAGCATCCTGGAGCGCAGGCCGTGCTCCCGCAGGGCGCGGTCGACGTTGAGGCTGGCGACCTTGATGATGTCGGCGGCCGAGCCCTGCACCGGGGCGTTCAGCGCCATCCGCTCGGCCATCTCACGGCGCTGGCGGTTGTCGGAGGTGAGGTCGGGCAGGTAGCGGCGGCGGCCCATGATGGTCTCGGTGTAGCCGTCCTTGCGGGCGCGGTCGACGACCCCGCGCAGGAAGTCGCGGACGCCGCCGAACTGCTGGAAGTACTCCTCCATGAGGGCCCGGGCCTCGTCCGGTGAGATGCGCAGCTGCTGCGACAGGCCGTACGCCGACAGGCCGTAGGCCAGGCCGTAGTTCATCGCCTTGATGCGGGCGCGCAGCTCGGGGTCGATCTGCTCGGGCGGCAGGCCGAACACCCGGGACGCGGTGATGGTGTGGAAGTCGGCCTTGGCGCGGAATGCCTCCAGCAGGGCCTCGTCCTCCGAGAGATGCGCCATGATCCGCAGCTCGATCTGGCTGTAGTCGGCGGTGAGCAGCGACTCGTAGCCCTCGCCGACCACGAACGCCTCGCGGATCTGGCGGCCCTCCGCGGTGCGGATGGGGATGTTCTGCAGGTTGGGATCGGTGGACGACAGCCGCCCCGTGGCCGCGACCATCTGGTTGAACGTGGTGTGGATGCGCCCGGAGTCGTCGGCCATCGGGATCAGGGACGCGACGATGCTCTTGAGCTTGGAGACCTCGCGCCAGCGCAGGATGTGCTCCAGCACCGGGTGGTCGCTCTTCTCGGCCAGGTTGGTCAGGGCCTCGGAGTCGGTGGTGTAGCCGGTCTTGGTGCGCTTGGTCTTGGGCAGCCCGAGCTCCTCGAACAGCACCTGCTGCACCTGCTTGGGCGAGCCCAGGTTGAACTCGTGCCCCACGGCCTGGTGGGCGAGCTGCTCGACCTCCTTCTCCTGACCCGCCAGGCTCGCCTCCATCTCGGCCAGCCGGCCGGTGTCGACGGCGATGCCCGCCCGCTCCATGCCGGCCAGGACCCTCACCAGCGGCAGCTCGACCTCGTGCAGCAGCCGGGTGGCGCCGCGCTCCTCCAGGGCGGCGTCGAGCCTGTCGGCGAGCTCGGCCACGGCGCGGGCCCGTACGGCCAGGTCGTCGGCGGCCTCGGCCTCGCCGGACCCGTCGAGGGTGAGCTGCCCGGAGTCGTCGGCCTCGGCGCGCAGCTCCCGGTGCAGGTAGCGCAGGACGAGGTCGGCCAGGTCGAAGGTGCGCTGCCCGGGCAGCGCCAGGTAGGCGGCCAGGGCGGTGTCGCTGGTGAGGCCGCGCAGCTCCATGCCCCGGGCCGCCAGCGCCAGGCTCGGGCCCTTGGCCTCGTGCAGCGCCTTGGGCCGTGTCGGGTCGCCCAGCCAGGCGGCCAGGGCCCGCTCGTCGTCCTCGATCAGCTCGGCCGGGTCGAGGTACACCGCGGGCGCCGGGCCGGACGTGGCCGGGGCGGACGAGGCCAGCGCGATGCCCGTCACCTCGCCGGTGCCGCGCGCCCACGTTCCGGTGACCGCGACGCCGGTACGGGCCGAGGGCCCGGCGTTCTCCTCCAGCCAGGCGGCCAGCGCGCCGGGCTCCAGCTCCTCGCGGGCGACCTGGAAGCCCTCCTCGGCCTCGGGCTCGGCCGGCGCCAGGGTGGAGTACAGCCGCTCGCGCAGCACCCGGAACTGCAGCGAGTCGAACAGGGTGTGGATCTCCTCGCGGTCCCACTGGCCCATGGTGAGCTGCGGCGGCCGCATCTCCAGCCCGACCTCGGTGTCGAGCCGGTTGATCTGGTGGTTGCGCAGCACCTGGCCCAGGTGCTCGCGCAGGTTGTCGCCGGCCTTGCCCTTGATCTCGTCCACGTGCGCGACCAGGCCGTCGAGGTCGCCGTACTTGGCGAGCCACTTGGCGGCGGTCTTGGGCCCGACCCCGGGGACGCCGGGCAGGTTGTCGCTGCTCTCCCCCACCAGCGCGGCCAGCTCGCGGTACCGCTCGGGCGGCACGCCGTAGCGGGCCTCGACGGCGGCCGGGTCCATCCGGGACAGCTCGGAGACCCCGCGGACCGGGTACAGGACCGTGACGTCCTCGCTGACGAGCTGGAAGGCGTCCCGGTCGCCGGTGACGATCAGGGTCTTCATACCGGACTGGCCGGCCTGGACCGACAGTGTGGCGATGATGTCGTCGGCCTCGTAGCCGGCCACCGACAGCCGCGGGACGCGCAGGGCGTCCAGCACCTCGAAGATCAGGCTGACCTGGCTGCGGAACTCGTCGGGCGCCTTGCTCCGGCCCGCCTTGTACTCCACGTACTGCTCGTGCCTGAACGTCGGCTCGGAACGGTCGAAGGCCACCGCGATGTGGGTGGGCGCCTCGTCCCGCAGGACGTTGATCAGCATCGAGGTGAAGCCGTACACGGCGTTGGTCGGCTGGCCGTCGGTGGTGGTGAAGTTCTCCACCGGCAGGGCGAAGAACGCCCGGTAGGCCAGGGAATGCCCGTCGAGCAGGAGAAGCCGGTCTTGCCGCTTGTCGTCGGGGGTCGCTGCTGTCGTTGCCACACCTGGACTCTAGTCTGCGTGTGCGACAGTTCGAGTCGCTTCGAGGTGCTTCCCGGGGGGCCGGCCCCCACACCCCCGGGAGTTCACCCGAAGTGCGGTTCAAGGGGTAAGAAGGGGCAAAAGGAGGCTCGATGACGACGGAGGGGCGGGACCTCGCCGCGCCGCCACAGGACGCCGCACCGCCAGACGCGGAGGGCGCCGGGTCCGGGGTGAACCGCGGTCTGGCGAGCGCCTTGGGCATCGAGCTCCTGGAGACCACACCGGAGCGGGTGACCGGCCGGATGCCCGTGCGGGGCAACACACAGCCGTACGGGCTGCTGCACGGCGGCGCCTCCTGCGTCCTGGCCGAGACGCTGGGGTCGGTGGGCGCGACGCTGCACGCCGGTCCGGGCCGGAGCGCGATGGGCATCGAGATCAACGCCACGCACCACCGCTCCGCCTCCGAGGGCTGGGTCACCGGCGTCGCCACCCAGGTCCACGGCGGGCGGACGCTCACCGCCTACGACATCGTGATCACCGATGAGCAGGGGCGTCGCGTGTGCACCGCCCGCCTCACCTGCATGCTGCGTGACAAGCCCGCGACCTGACAGGAACGATCCAGCGATTTGGCGTGTTTTGCAGAGGCCGGTACCGGCTTTCCTTTGCCTCGCCCGAGGAACGGTCGGTAGCGTGCATCGGAACGGCCCGGGATCACTGAGTAGACAACGCGCGTGTCCGGACAGGGCGGGCGCGGCCCCAAAGGTGGTTCCGGGTCCGGTCCCCCTCCCCGATCAAGGACCGGAACGCCCCATGGCCCTGCGCACCTGGTCAGTGCTTCCCCAGTTGCTTCCCCGGTTGCTCCCCCTGCTGGCCGTCACGGTCTTCACGGCGACCGCCTGTTCGGACGACGGGGCCGAGGAGGGCCGCACGGCCGCCAAGCCCACCTATGAGCTCCCGCCGCGTCCCGTACGGGACGGGGAGAAGGCGGTGAAGACCCCCACCGCGCGCAGCGGGGAGACCGCGTTCACCGTCATCGGCTACACCGGCGGCATGCCCGAACTCGTCGGCAGCCACGCCGACGTGGCGCCCAAGGGCCGGTACGTCCGGGTGCGGCTCGTGGTGGAGAACACGGGCCGGACCGGGCAGACGTTCGTGCCCAAGGAACAGGTGCTGGTGCTGGCGTCCGGCCGCACCATCGCGCTCGACCGCGAGGCGATGCTGGTCAAGCGGATGCCCGAGCAGTTCCCCGTGGGCGCGGGCATGCGGGTCGAGCTGGACATCTGGTACGACGTCCCCCGCAGCGAGCGTCCCACCGCGATCCGCTTCCAGGGGGAACCGGGCGTGGGCGCGGTGAGCGAGCCCTCGCCCGTGGACGTCAAACTGCCCTGAAGCCTTGACAGGCCGGAAAGCCGGCGTGCCCGCAGCCCCCTGGGCGGGAGGCGGCGGGCACGTCGACGGCGGGGCTATGCGTTCTGCGCCGCCTCACCGAGGTCGCCGCCTAGATAAGCGGCGCGCACCTGCGGGTCGTCCAGCAGTTCCGAAGCAGGGGCCGACTTCACGATGGTCCCTGTCTCCAGGACGTAGGCGCGGTGGGCGAGCTGCAGCGCCTGCTGCGCGTTCTGCTCGACCAGCAGGACGGTGGTGCCGCGCCGGTTGATCTCCGCGATGATCGAGAAGATCTGCTGGACCAGCATCGGCGCCAGGCCCATCGACGGCTCGTCGAGCAGCAGCACCTTGGGCTCGGTCATCAGCGCCCGCCCGATCGCGAGCATCTGCTGCTCGCCGCCGGACATGGTGCCGCCCGGCTGCGTCCTGCGCTCGGCCAGCCGAGGGAACAGCTCGTAGACCTGCCTGAGGTCCTTGGAGACGTCCCCCTTGCGGCTGTAGGCGCCCATCAGCAGGTTGTCCTCGACCGACATCCCGGGGAAGATCCCGCGGCCCTCAGGGGCCTGGGCGATGCCCGCCAGCACCCGCCGGTGGCCGGGCATCCGGCTGATGTCCTTCCCGTCGAACCGCACCCGGCCGGCCGACAGCGGGCGCAGGCCGGAGATGGTCTTCAGGGTCGTGGTCTTGCCGGCCCCGTTGGCGCCGATCAGCGAGACGATCTCGCCCTGCCCGACCTCGATCGTGATGCCCTTGAGCGCCGCGATCTTTCCGTAGTGGACGTGCACGTCCTCGATCTCAAGAAGCATCGGCGGGAGCCCCCAAGTACGCCTCGATCACCCTCGGGTTGTTCTGCACCTCGGCGGGCAGGCCCTCGGCGATCTTCTGGCCGAAGTCCAGGACCGCCACCCGGTCGCTGATCCCCATCACCAGCCCCATGTCGTGCTCGATGAGCAGCACCGTGCGGCCGCTGTCGCGGATCTTGCGGATGAGCTCCTGCAGCGACAGCTTCTCCGCCGGGTTCATGCCGGCGGCGGGCTCGTCCAGCAGCAGCAGGGTGGGGTCGGTGGCCAGCGCACGCGCGATCTCCAGCCGGCGCTGGTCGCCGTACGGCAGGTTCTTGGCGACCTCGTCGATCCGGTGCGGGATGCCGACGAACGTCAGCAGCTCCCTGGCCTTGTCCCGGCCGTCCCGCTCCTCCCTGCGGTGGAGGGGCAGGCCCAGCGAGGCGCTGACGAACCCGGTGCGGTGGTGCGCGTCCGCCCCCACCATCACGTTCTCCAGGGCCGTCATGTTGTGGAACAACCGCACGTTCTGGAACGTGCGCGCCACGCCGAGCTTGGTGACGGCGAACCGCTTCATGCCGTTCAGCCGCCGGCCGTCGAACACCACGTCCCCGGACGTCGGCCGGTAGACGCCGGTGGTCACGTTGAACACCGTCGTCTTGCCCGCTCCGTTCGGCCCGATCAGGGCGAAGATCTCGCCCTTGCGCACGGTCAGGTCCAGCTCGTTCACCGCGACCACGCCGCCGAAGCGCATGGTCAGCGACTTCAGCTCCAGCAGCGGCTCACCGCCCGGCGCCTCGGGGGCCTCGGAAGCCTCGGGGATCGTCTTCTCGGCTTCGCCACGGCTCATTTGGACACCACCTCGGTCGCTCCGGGCGCGCTGGTGGGCGTGGCTACCTCGGCGCCCATGCTGCCCATCCCGCCGGTGCCCTCGGCCAGCTCGGCCTTGCGCTGCCTGGACGGCAGCAGGCCCTCCGGCCGCAGCGCCATCATCAGCACCAGCGCGGCACCGAACATCAGCACGCGGTAGTCCGCCAGCTCACGGAACCGCTCCGGCAGCCAGGCCACCAGGAACGCGCCCAGCATCACGCCCGGCAGGTTACCCGAACCGCCCAGCACCACCGACGACAGCAGCAGCGCCGACACGATGAACAGGAAGTTCGCGGGGATGATCGACGTCGCCTGCGCGCCGTACAGGACGCCGGCCAGGCCGCCGATGGCCGCGCCGATCGCGAACGCCGCCAGCTTGAACCGGAACGTCGGGACGCCCATCAGCTCGGCCGCGTCCTCGTCCTCGCGGATGGCCGCCCAGGCGCGGCCCACCCGGCTGCGCTCCAGCCGCTTCACGAAGATGATCGTTATGACGATGGCGGCCAGCATCAGGTAGTAGTACGGCCGCATGTCCAGCGCCCCGTACTGGAACGGGGAAACGCCGCCGAGCCCCAGCGAGGTCCACGGCTCCACGTCGGGGATCTCCCACTCGGTCAGCGTCGGCGGGTGCGGGATGCCGGAGATGCCGTTCGGGCCGCCGATCGCCGGCGTGTTGCGCGCCGAGATCCGGATGATCTCACCGAAGCCCAGTGTGACGATCGCCAGGTAGTCGCCCCGCAGCCGCAGCGTGGGAGCGCCCAGGATCACCCCGGACAGCGCCGCCAGCAGGATGCCCACGGCCAGGATCTCCCAGAAGTTCCAGCCGAGGTTCTTCCCCAGGATCGCCATCGCGTAGCCGCCGATGGCGAAGAACGCGACATAACCCAGGTCGAGCAGGCCCGCCTGCCCCACCACCACGTTCAGCCCGATCGCCAGCAGGATGTACCCGCCGATCGGGAAGAACAGCAGCGTCGACCAGTCGCTCTCCGGCGACATGAACTCGCCGATCGTCGACGACGGCAGCAGCACGGCCCCGACGATCAGCAGCAGGTAGACGGTCCACCGGCCGGCCGGCGGCAGGGTCGCCCACCTCCGGCTCGCGGTGTCGGTCATCTGCGACCACGCCGAGCGCGGGCTCCGCAGCCTGCCCACGGCCCCGTTCGGCGGAGCCGCGGCCGTCTTCACCTCGGACCCGGGCACCTTGCCCTCCTTCTCGCCCTTCGGCCCGGTCATGCTCGGGCCTTCTGCAACGACTCGCCGAGGATGCCGGTCGGGCGGAACATCAGCACCAGGACCAGGACGACGAACGCGACCACGTCACGCCAGTCCGACCCGAAGACCGAGGATCCGTACATCTCCAGCAGCCCCAGCGTCATGCCGCCGACCAGGGCGCCCCGCAGGTTGCCGATGCCGCCGAGCACGGCCGCGGTGAACGCCTTGATCCCCAGCAGGAACCCGACCATGTAGTGCGCCTCTTCGAAGCGCATGATGTACAGGGCGGCGGCCACACCGGCCATCGCGCCGCCCAGCGCGAACGTCGCCATGACGACACGGTCGATGTTGACGCCCATCAGGACCGCGGTCTCGGGGTCCTGCGCCGTCGACCGGATGCCCCGGCCCAGCCTGGTCCGGTTCACGAAGACGTCCAGCAGGACCATCATCAGGATCGCGCCGATCACCATGATCAGCTTGTCGCTGCGCACGTCGATCGTGCCGAAGGTGAACAGGTTCCCGATCGACACGAAGAGCGACAGCACGTAGGCCACGACCCCGACGGCGGCGCCGCCCAGCAGCAGCCGTCCCGAGGTCCGCCGGGTCAGCGCCGTCCGGAAGGTGGGCTTGGCGGTGGGCGCCGGCGCCCGGCCCGTCTCGGGCTCCTTGGTCAGGGTCGCCGTGCCGCCGCCTGGAGGGGTGTCGTCGCGGGACGCGGAACCCGCCATGATGCCGGCGAGGTACTCCTCGTCCTCGGCGCGCGCCGAGGACCGCCGCGCCCCGCGGAAGTCCAGGTAGAGCCACACCAGGCCGGCGACGAACGCGGCCAGGCCCAGCAGGGCCACCAGCCGCACCACGTCCACCTCGAAGCGGACCGTGAACAGGTTCACCGGGTTGACGAAGTCGTTCGACTGCACCGGCAGCCGGCCGCCCTCCTTCGGGCGGTCGAACAACCTCGGGATCACCACCAGGGCGAACAACTGCTGGAGGAACAGCGAGGCGCCGATCGCGGAGATCAATGCCGCGAGCCGCGACGCGCCCTTCTTCCGCAGAGGCCGGTACGCCACCAGTTCCAGCAGGATCGCCGCACCGCCCGAGACCAGTCCCGCGCACAGCGCCAGCACCAGGACGACGCCGATCAGCGTCACCGTCCCGACCGGAGTGGTGATGCCCATGATCTCCACCGCGCCGATCGCGGTGAAGGTGCCGATCATGAAGATCTCGGAGTGCGCGAAGTTGATCAATCGCAGGACGCCGTAGACCAGGGTGTAACCCAGCGCCACGAGGGCGTAGATGGCGCCGAGCGAGATGCCGTCCACCGTGGACGGCCAGAACTGATCAATGAAATCGTTGAGCACTTGTCAGGCCGCCTTCATCGGAGGAGCGGGAGCACTTCTGGCACTCCCGCTCCTGCGTCGTTCAAGCCGCCCGCCGGTAGGCGAACGAACCCCGCCGGTCAGGCGAACGGACGATGACTAATCCTCGACCTTCGCGTCCTTCGCGTTGCCGAGCAGCGGCAGCGTCTGGCCCGTGACCTGGTAGACGTAGACGTCCGCGACCGCCGGGTCACCCTGCGGGGTGAACTTGATCGGCTTGGAGACGCCCGGCACGTCCACCGTCGACAGGAACTCGTTGATCTTCTCGGGGGTGGTGTTCCCCGCCTTGATCGCCTCGATGAACGCGGTCGCCGCGTCGTAGCCCTCGGCCGAGTAGATCGCCGTCTCCGAGCCGTACTTGGCCTTGTAGGCGTCGGAGAACTTCTTGGACGCCGCGCTGGCCTTGCCGGTCGGGTCGATCAGGCACGGGCAGGCGATGATCGAGCCGTCGGCGTTGGTGCCGCCGGCACCGCTGGCCAGGCCCTTGTCCAGGGAACCGTCGCCCGACAGGAAGCGGGCGTCGACGCCGCCCTCGCGCAGCTGCTTGATCAGCTTGCCGCCGGCCGCGTAGTAGCCGCCGAAGAAGATGGCGTCGGGGGCGAAGCTCTTCGCCGCGTTCACCGACGCCGAGTAGTCCGACGCCTCCGGGTCGATCGCGCTGACCTCGGTCGTCGCGCCGGCGCTCTTGGCGGTGTTCTCGACCGTCGTGGCCAGCGGCTTACCGTACTCGGAGTTGTCGTGGATGACGAAGACCTTCTTGGCCTTGAGGGAGTTCGTGATGAACTGGCCCACCGCCGCGCCCTGGGCGTCGTCGTTGCCGACGATCCGGTGGTAGTACTTCCACCCGTTCTTGGTCAGCGCCGAGTTGGTCGCCGAGGGCGACACCGACGGGATCTTGCCCTCTTCCAGGGCCGGTCCCACCTGCTGGCTCTCGCCGGAGAACGCGGGACCGATCAGGCCGACGATCTTGTCCTTGGTGATCGCGGTCTTGGCCAGCGGCAGCGCCTGCTCGCCCTTGCCCTGGCTGTCGTAGGTCTTGAAGTTGATCTTGACCTTGGGGTTGGTGGCGTTGTACTCCTCGATGGCCATCTGAGCGCCCTGCTTGGGCGGGATGACGAGGCCGGAGTTCTCCCCGGTCAGGTCACCCATGAAGCCGATCGTGACGGTGTCGCCGCCACCGCTGCCCCCGCCTTCGTCGTCGCCGCACGCGGCCGCGCTGAGCGCGAGCGCCGCACTCAGCGCCACAGCGCCGGTGACCCTCATCAAGTTGCGCCGCAAGGTGCCTAACCTTTCCATCCGGATCCACCACGGATCGGGTACGAGTGGAGCCCGGGGGACCGCACTCCCGTCAAGAGAAGGGCAAAGCGGTCACTCGGGGACCAGTCCGTAGTACACCGACCCGGGACCACAGATCAGCACCTCTGAGATGAAGGGTTACCCCTTCGTTACGCCCCCGTGCCCATCGGATAGCACCCGTGGCCACGCACGATTACGGACGGTAACGACCCGTTGCGCGAGCGGTGAGGCGCCCGCGGCGGCCGGCCGGCCTCGGGACCGGGCATGGCCCGCGGCACACGGAACCCGGAGGTCACGCCTTCGTTTCGGCGTCCCCCTCCTGCCGCCCGCCCAGCGCTCCCGCCACCACGGCGTCCGCGACCGCCCGCATCGTCAGCCGCCGGTCCATCGACGTCTTCTGGATCCACCGGAACGCCTGGGGCTCGCTCCATCCGTTCGCCTGCTGCAGCAGCCCCTTGGCCCGGTCGATCACCTTCCGGGTCTCCAGCCGCTCCTGGAGGTTGGCGACCTCGGCCTCCAGCGCCCGCAGCTCGGTGTACCGGCTCACCGCCATCTCGATCGCCGGCGCGAGGTCCGTCTTGCTGAACGGCTTGACCAGGTACGCCATCGCCCCGGCCTCGGTGGCCCGCTGGACGAGCTCGCGCTGCGAGAACGCGGTCAGGATCACCACCGGCGCGATCCGCTCCGCGGAGATCCGCTCGGCCGCGGAGATCCCGTCGAGCACGGGCATCTTGACGTCCAGGATCACCAGGTCCGGCCGGTGCTCGGCCGCCAGCCGCACGGCGGTCTCCCCGTCGCCGGCCTCGCCGACGACCTGATAGCCGTCCTCCTGAAGCATCTCCTTGAGATCGAGCCGGATCAGGGCCTCGTCTTCTGCGATCACAACTCGCCGAGCGCTCTCCGTCACGCGCACGAGACTACCGGGACCCGCTACCCTGGTCTTGGCCAGGTCTGCCGGGGAACGCCCTTCCAGGGAGGTTCCTCGCGGCTTCCGCATGACTACTCCAGACGTCCGATTTATTCTGATATTTCGGTAATACATATACGAAGAGATGCCCCGATAGCCCAACCGGCAGAGGCAATGTGCTCAAACCACATCCAGTGTGGGTTCGAATCCCACTCGGGGCACCAGCCAACGACGACCGTCCGATCACCGGCGGCCGCCCATCGTGCGGCGGATGATGCCGGATGCGCCCCACGCCCGGCCCATCTCCCCTGAGGCACCCGCGCGGCCACGCGGACGGGTGGCCGCGCGCGAGGGTGCGTCAGTTGCCCCCGCCGGTCGCCTGGGCGATCGCGTCGCCGATGCGATGGACTCTCAGGGCGTTGGTGGAACCGGGGGTGCCGGGCGGGGAGCCGGCGACGATGACGACCTTGTCGCCCTTCTGGACGCGCCCCGACTCCAGCAGGCCCTGCTCGACCTGGCGGACCATCTCGTCGGTGTGGTTGGCGAACGGGACGATGTGCGTCTCGACGCCCCACACGTGCGCGAGCTTGCCGCGGACGGCGGGCACCGAGGTGAAGGCCAGCAGCGGGATGGGCGAGCGGTAGCGCGACAGGCGGCGGGCGGTCTCGCCGGACATGGTGAAGGCGACCAGCGCCTCCGCGCCGACGATCGCGCCGACCTCGGCCGCCGCGCGGGCGATGGCGCCGCCGACGGTCTCCGGCTTGCGGTCGAGGGTGTGGGTCGCCTCGAGCGCGGCGCCCTCGGCGGCGGTGACGATGCGGCTCATGGTCCGCACGGCCTCGATCGGGTACTGGCCCACGCTGGTCTCGCCGGAGAGCATCACCGCGTCGGCGCCCTCGAAGACGGCGTTGGCCACGTCGGAGGTCTCGGCGCGGGTGGGACGCGGAGCCGAGATCATCGAATCCAGCATCTGGGTGGCGACGATGACCGGGCGGGCCTTCTCGCGGCACAGCTCGATGGCGCGCTTCTGCACGATCGGGACGGCCTCCAGGGGCAGCTCCACGCCCAGGTCGCCGCGGGCGACCATGATGCCGTCGAAGGCGGCGACGATCTCCGGCAGCAGATCGACGGCCTGCGGCTTCTCGATCTTGCCGATCAGCGGGACGCGGACGCCCTCCTCCTCCATGATCTGGTAGCAGATGTCGGCGTCGGCGGGGGTGCGGACGAAGCTCAGCGCGACCATGTCGACGCCCAGGCGCAGCGCCCAGCGCAGGTCGGCCTCGTCCTTCTCGGTGAGGGCGGGCACGCTGACGGGAACGCCGGGCAGGTTGAGCCCCTTGGAGTCGGAGATCATCCCGCCGACCTCGACGGAGGTGCGGACCCTGGGGCCGTCGACCTCGACCACCCGCAGCGCCACCCGGCCGTCGTCGATCAGCACCGTGTCGCCGGGCGCGACGTCGCCCGGCAGGCCCTTGTAGGTGGTGGAGACCTCCTTGCGGGTGCCCGGAACGTCCTCGGTGGTGATGGTGAAGTCGTCGCCGAGGGTGAGCCGTACCGGACCGTCCGGGAACCGCCCGATGCGGATCTTGGGCCCCTGGAGGTCGGCCAGGACGCCGACGCCGCGCCCGGTCGCCGTGGCCGCGGCCCGCACCCGGTGGTACACCTCTTCGTGGACGGAGTGGTCGCCATGGCTCAGGTTGAGCCTGGCGACGTCGACACCGGCCTCGACGAGGGCGTGGATCTGCTCGGCACTGGAGCAGGCGGGGCCGATGGTACTGACGATCTTCGCTCGACGGGTCACACCACAACGCTACTTAGTTACCTGCCGGTACGTACATTCGCGCAGGATACGGTCGCGAAAGATTCACCGAGTGGTCTAGCTCAAGGTCTAGACCACCGGGCGGGGCCCGTCCCCGCCGCCGGGGACGGCCCTGAGCGGCCCCCGGTCAGCGCTGGAACGCCTCGACGGCGGCCTGCGAGAACGCCTTGAGGTCGTCGGGCTTGCGGCTGGTGACCAGGACGTTGGGGCCGGACTCGTCCACGACGACCTCCTCGTCCACCCAGTCGGCGCCCGCGTTGCGCAGATCGGTGCGCAGGCTCGGCCAGGAGGTCAGCCGGCGGCCCCGCGCGACCCCCGCCTCGGCGAGCGTCCACAGCGCGTGGCAGATGGCGGCGACCGGCTTGCCCGCCTCGAAGAACCGCCTGACGAACGCGACCGCCTCGGGCCGCGTCCGCAGGAAGTCGGGGTTGGCGACGCCGCCCGGAAGGACGAGCCCGTCGAAGTCGTCCGGGCTCGCGCCGTCGACGGTGGCGTCCACCTCGAAGGTGTCGCCCTTGTCGAAGTGGTTGAACGCCTGCATCCGTCCCGGCCGGGTGGAGACCAGCCGCGGCTCCCCGCCGGCCCGCTCGACGGCGCGCCAGGGTTCGGTCAGCTCGACCTGCTCGACGCCCTCGGGCGCCGCCAGGAAGGCGATGGTCTTGCCCTGCAGCTCGTTGGCCATGTCCTCTCTCCCCTCCGCGTTCGGGTCCCACCGGTGTGCGGGCCCCACTCGTCGCCCCCTGCCCAGCCAGGCGGGCGCTATTCGGCCGCGGCCCCTGGTCCGTGTCGGAGGCGGGTGGTAAGCAGGGGATCGTGGACGCCGCCCGGTATCGCGAGTTCCCCGCCCCGCCGGGGAGCGGCCTGGCCTGCCTGTGGACGCAGGAAACGCCCGGCGGCGCCGAGCGGCCGTACCCGCACCCGGTGGTCCCTGACGGCTGCGTCGACCTGATCTGGTGGAGCCGGGACGGCGCGATCATGGTGGCGGGCCCCGACACCGGGCCCAACCCCGCCACGCTGCTGCCGGGCGACCGGCTGGTCGGGGTGCGGTTCCGCCCGGGAACGGCGCCGCCGGTGCTGGGCGTGCCCTCCGACGCGGTACGCGACGGCCGCCCGCCCCTGCGCGAGCTGTGGGGCGCGGACGCCGACCGCCTCGCCGAGGCCGTCGCCGCGTCCGGCGACCCGCACGGCACCCTGGTGCGCGCCGTCCTGGCCAGGGCCACCTCGGACCCCGACCCGCTGGTTCCCGCGATCGTGGACGGCCTCCGGTCCCGGACCGTACGCGAGGTGGCCGACGACATCGGCTTGGGCGACCGCCAGCTCCGCAGGCGGTCGCTCGCGGCCTTCGGCTACGGGCCGAAGACCTTGCAGCGCGTGCTGAGGTTCCAGCGCGCGCTGGAGATGGCCCGTGCGGGGCGTCCCCTCGCGGACGTCGCGTACGCCACCGGCTACGCCGACCAGGCGCACATGGCCAACGAGGTACGCGCCCTGGCCGGCACCCCGATCCGGGCCCTGCTCCAGCCGGGGACGCCGGGCGGCTAACGGCCCGCCGGCCGCGCCCGGCCTCAGGGCCGGCCTTGGTCCACCCGGTCGAAGGGTTCGTTGAGGCTGTACCAGTTGCCGGAATCGTCGCGGAAGATCGCCTCGACGCCGTACGGCCGCTTCTGCGGCTCCTGGACGAAGGTGACGCCCTTGGCCGACAGCCGCTCGTACTCGGCCTGGCAGTCGTCGGTGATGAACACCCCGGCGCCGAGGACGCCCTTGGCGATCAGGGCGCGCAGCCGCTCGGCGGACTCGGGGTCCAGCGACGGCGGGCCGGGCACCATCAGCGTGAGCTGCACGTCGGGCTGGCCCTTCGCGCCGACGGTCACCCACCGCATGCCGCCCTCCCCCATGGGCAGGTCGGCGCGCTCTTCGAGGCCGAGCCTGCCGACGAAGAACTCCTTGGCCGAGTCCTGGTCCAGGCACCAGATGGTGGCGATGCCGAATGCCTTGATCATGATGTTCTCCTTTCGCGGGCACCACGCTAGGAGAGGGCGGAGCGGACCGGCTTCTTCAAAATTGCCGCCCGGAGGGCCCGCCCGCGTCATGGCGGAAGCCACCCGCCCAGAACAGTACGAAGCATCCCGGTATCGGCGCCGCACCGGACCTGCGGGTGCTTTCGCGGAACTCGCCGGGCGTCATCCCCACCTGCCGCTTGAACCGCGTGCAGAACGTGCCGAGGCTGGTGAAGCCCACCATCAGGCAGACCTCGGTGACCGTGAGGTTGGCCGAGCGCAGCAGCTCCTGGGCTCGCTCGATGCGCCTGCGGGCGAGATACCGGCCGGGCGTCTCCCCGTACACGTCCCGGAAGAGCCGGACGAAGTGATAGCGCGAGTAGCCCGCGCGTGCCGCCACCTCCGCCACGTCCAGTGGACGGGACCATTCACGGTCCATGACGTCCTTGGCGACCCTCAGCCGCCGGAGCACACCTGTGTCCGGGGCGTGGGGGGCCGGCGCGCCTCGCATGGGCGCGATCGTCCCACACGCCCCGGACGGGACGGCGGTCGCGGTCAGGAGATCGGGCGCGCCGTGGGCGGGATCGGGTACGGCAGCGCGGTCTCCCCGCGCAGGAACTTGTCGACGCCGTGCGCGGCGGCCCGTCCCTCGGCGATCGCCCAGACGATCAGGGACTGGCCGCGGCCCATGTCGCCGGCCACGAAGACCCCGTCCACCGAGGTCCGGTAGTCGGCGTCGCGGACGACGTTGCCGCGCTGGTCGAGCTCGACGCCGAGCTGCTCCAGCAGGCCCTCGCGCTGCGGCCCGAGGAATCCCATGGCCAGGGTGACCAGCTCGGCGGGGATCTCCCGCTCGGAGCCCTCGACGGGCTTGAAGCCGGTCTCGGGCCCGCCGACCTCCACCAGCCTCAGGGCGCGGACGTTGCCGTCCTCGTCGCCGAGGAACTCGGTGGTGGACACCGCGTACATCCGCTCGCCGCCCATGTCGGCGAGCTCCTCGTGGGCGCTCTCCATCTTGAACAGCATCGGGTACGTCGGCCACGGCTGGTGGTCGGGCCGGGTCCGCGGCGGCCGCGGCATGATCTCCAGCTGGGTGATGGACTTCGCGCCCTGCCGGATCGCGGTGCCGATGCAGTCGGCGCCGGTGTCGCCGCCGCCGATGACCACCACGTGCTTGCCCGCGGCGGAGATCGGGGACTCGGGGAAGTCGCCCTCCCGCACCCGGTTGGCCGGGGGCAGGTACTCCATAGCCTGGTGGACGCCCTTGAGCTCGCGCCCGGGGACGTTCAGGTCGCGCCAGGCCGTGGCGCCGCCGGCCAGCACGACCGCGTCATGGCCGGCGCGCAGCTCGTCGGCGGTGAGGTCGGCGCCGACGTTCACCGAGGTCCGGAACTCGGTGCCCTCGGCGCGCATCTGCCCGATGCGCCGGTCGAGGTGCCGCTTCTCCATCTTGAACTCGGGGATGCCATAGCGCAGCAGGCCGCCGATCCGGTCGGCGCGCTCGTACACCGTGACGTCGTGCCCGGCGCGGGTGAGCTGCTGCGCGGCGGCGAGCCCCGCCGGCCCCGAGCCGACGACCGCCACCTTCTTGCCGGTGCGGACCGCGGGCGGCCGCGGCTCCACCCAGCCCTCGGCGAAGGCCCGGTCGATGATCTCCACCTCGACCCGCTTGATCGTCACCGGGTCCTGGTTGATGCCCAGCACGCACGCGCTCTCGCACGGCGCGGGGCACAGCCGCCCGGTGAACTCGGGGAAGTTGTTGGTGGCGTGCAGCCGCTCGATCGCCTCCCGCCAGTCCTTGCGGTAGACGAGGTCGTTCCACTCGGGGATGAGGTTGCCCAGCGGGCACCCCTGGTGGCAGAACGGGATGCCGCAGTCCATGCAGCGGCTCGCCTGCTTCTCGAGCCGGTCCCCGCCGAAGTCCTCGTAGACCTCCGACCAGCTCTTGATGCGCACGTCCACCGGGCGCCGCTTCGGGAGCTCGCGCTGGACGGTCAGGAAACCCTTCGGGTCGGCCATGGTGTGCTCGCCCCCTCTCTCAGCCCTGGGCCGCGGCCATGATGGCCTCGTCGACGTCCCGGCCCTCGGCCTCGGCCTTCGCCTTGGCCTCCAGGACGCGCCGGTAGTCCCGCGGCATGATCTTCGTGAACCGCCCGGCCGCGGTCTCCCACTCGGCCAGCAGCTTCTCGGCCACCGTGGAGCCGGTCTCGGCCAGGTGCCGCTCCACCAGGACGCGGACGAACTCCGCGTCCTCCTCGGTGAGCGGTTCCAGGTCCACCATCTCCTTGTTGACCCGTTCGGCGACCAGATCGAGCACGTAGGCGATGCCGCCGGACATGCCCGCCGCCACGTTGCGCCCGGTCGGGCCGAGGATCACCGCGCGCCCGCCGGTCATGTACTCGCAGGCGTGGTCGCCCGCGCCCTCGACGACGGCGGTGGCGCCGGAGTTGCGGACGCAGAACCGCTCGCCCACCACGCCCCGCGCGAACAGCTCGCCCGAGGTGGCGCCGTACAGCATCACGTTGCCGCCGATGATCTGCTGCTCGGCGGCGAACGGCGCGTCCGCGGGCGGCCTCAGTGTGAGCCGCCCGCCCGACAGGCCCTTGCCGACGTAGTCGTTGGCGTCGCCGACCAGCCGCAGCGTGACGCCGCGCGGGACGAACGCGCCGAACGACTGCCCCGCCGAGCCGGTGAAGGTGACGTCGATGGTGTCGTCGGGCAGGCCCTCGCCGCCCCACTTCTTGGTCACCTCGTGGCCCAGCATCGTGCCGACGGTGCGGTTGACGTTGCGGATCGGCAGCTCCAGGGTCACCTTGTCGCCGTACGCGATCGCGCCTTCGGCGAGCTGGATCAGCGTGTTGTCCAGCGCCTTCTCCAGGCCGTGGTCCTGGGAGGTGGTGCGGCGCAGCGCCGCGCCCTCGGGCAGCTCGGGACGGTACAGGATCGGCGACAGGTCGAGCCCGGCGGCCTTCCAGTGCTCCACCGCCCGCCGCGCGTCGATCATCTCGACATGCCCGATGGCCTCGTCCAGCGACCGGAACCCGAGCGCGGCCAGGTACTCGCGGACCTCCTGGGCGACGAACTCGAAGAAGTTGACCACGAACTCGGCCTTGCCGCTGAACCGCCGGCGCAGCACCGGGTTCTGGGTGGCGACGCCGACCGGACAGGTGTCCAGATGACACACCCGCATCATCACGCAGCCGGACACCACCAGCGGCGCGGTGGCGAAGCCGTACTCCTCGGCGCCCAGCAGCGCCGCGATGATCACGTCCCGGCCGGTCTTCATCTGCCCGTCCGCCTGCACCACGATCCGGTCGCGCAGCCCGTTGAGCAGCAGCGTCTGCTGCGTCTCGGCCAGGCCGAGCTCCCAGGGCGCGCCGGCGTGCTTGAGCGAGGTCAGCGGGGACGCGCCGGTGCCGCCGTCATGCCCGGAGATCAGCACCACGTCGGCGTGCGCCTTGGACACCCCGGCCGCGACCGTGCCCACGCCCACCTCGGCGACCAGCTTCACGTGCACCCGCGCGGACGGGTTGGAGTTCTTCAGGTCGTGGATGAGCTGGGCCAGGTCCTCGATCGAGTAGATGTCGTGGTGCGGCGGCGGCGAGATCAGCCCGACGCCGGGCGTGGAGTGCCGGGTCTTGGCGATCCACGGGTAGACCTTGTGGCCGGGCAGCTGCCCGCCCTCGCCAGGCTTGGCGCCCTGCGCCATCTTGATCTGCAGGTCGTCGGCGTTGGTCAGGTACTCCGAGGTCACGCCGAACCGGCCGGAGGCCACCTGCTTGATCGCGCTGCGCCGCAGGTCGCCGTTCTCATCGGGGGTGAACCGCTCCGGGTCCTCGCCGCCCTCGCCGGTGTTGGACTTGCCGCCCAGCCGGTTCATCGCGATCGCCAGCGTCTCGTGCGCCTCCGCCGAGATCGACCCGTACGACATCGCGCCGGTGGAGAACCGCTTGACGATCTCCGACACCGGCTCGACCTCCTCGATCGGCACCGGCGGGCGCTCGCCCTCGCGCAGGTCGAACAGGCCGCGCAGCGTCATCAGCGCCGCGGCCTGCGAGTCCACCGAGGAGGTGTACTCCTTGAAGATCTCGTAGCGGCGGGTCCGGGTGGCGTGCTGGAGCTTGAACACCGTCTCGGGGTTGAACAGGTGCCGCTCGCCCTCGCGCCGCCACTGGTACTCGCCGCCGACCTCCAGGGTGCGGTGCGCGGGCTCGTTGCCGCCCGGCGGGTGGGCGCGGCGGTGCCGCTCGGCGACCTCGCGGGCCAGCACGTCGAAGCCGACGCCGCCGAGCCGGGAGGTGGTGCCGGTGAAGCAGCGCTCGATGACCTCCGCGCCGAGCCCGATCGCCTCGAAGATCTGCGCGCCGGTGTAGGAGGCGACGGTGGAGACCCCCATCTTGGACATGATCTTCAGCACGCCCTTGCCGTACGCCTTGATCAGGTTGCGCACGGCCTTGGCCGGGTCCAGGCCCTCGATCGCGCCGGTGGCGATCAGGTCCTCGACGGTCTCGATCGCCAGGTACGGGTTGATCGCCGACGCGCCGTAGCCGATGAGCAGCGCCATGTGGTGGCACTCGCGGGCCTCGGCGGTCTCCACCACCAGGCCGACCCGGGTACGGGTCTTCTCCCTGATCAGGTGGTGGTGCACGGCGCCGGTGAGCAGCAGCGAGGGGATCGGGGCGCGCTCGGCGTCCGAGCCGCGGTCCGACAGCACGATGGTCCCGGCGCCGTCGGCGATGGCCCGCGACACCTCGGCGCAGATCTCCTCGAGGCGCCGCTCCAGGGCCCGGCCGCCGCCGGCGACCTCGTACAGGCCGTGCACGACATGGGCGCGCAGATGCGGCAGGTCGCCCTCGTCGTCGATATGGATGATCTTGGAGAGCTCGTCGTTGTCCAGGATCGGGGTGGGGAGCACCAGCCGCCGGCACGAGTGCGGGCCGGGCTCCAGCAGGTTGCCCTCCGGGCCGAGCGTGGACTGCAGCGAGGTGACGAGCTCCTCGCGGATCGCGTCCAGCGGAGGGTTGGTGACCTGCGCGAACAGCTGCTTGAAGTAGTCGAACAGCAGGCGGGGGCGCTCCGACAGCACCGCGAGCGGGGTGTCGGTGCCCATCGACCCGATCGGCTCGGCGCCCGTCCTGGCCATCGGGGTCAGGATGACCCGCTGCTCCTCCAGGGTGTAGCCGAACGTCTGCTGCCGCTTGACCAGCGTCTGATGGGTGGGGATCTCCCGCTCGCGCCGCGGCAGCTCCTCGAACCGCACCAGGCCCTGGTGCAGCCACTCCCCGTAGGGGTGGGCCGCCGCCAGCTCGGCCTTGACCTCGTCGTCCTCGATGATCCGGCCGGCCGCGGTGTCCACCAGGAAGATCTTGCCGGGCTGCAGCCGGCCCTTGCGGACCACCTTGGACGCGGGGATGTCCAGCACCCCGGTCTCGCTGGCCAGCACCACGAGCCCGTCGTCGGTCACCCAGTACCGGCCGGGACGCAGCCCGTTGCGGTCCAGGACGGCGCCGGCGACCGTGCCGTCGGTGAAGGTCACGCTGGCGGGGCCGTCCCACGCCTCCATCAGCGTGGAGTGGAACTCGTAGAACGCCCGGCGCGCCGGGTCCATCTCGGTGTGGTTCTCCCACGCCTCGGGGATCATCATCAGCACCGCGTGCGGCAGCGACCGGCCGCCCAGGTGCAGCAGCTCCAGGCACTCGTCGAACGACGCGGTGTCGCTGGCCTCGATGTCGATCACCGGGTAGATCCGGGACAGGTCGCCGGGCAGCAGGTCGGACTTGAGGAGCGCCTCGCGGGCGCGCATCCAGTTCCGGTTGCCCTTCACCGTGTTGATCTCGCCGTTGTGCGCGATGAACCGGTACGGGTGCGCCAGCTCCCAGGCCGGGAAGGTGTTGGTGGAGAACCGCGAGTGCACCAGCGCGATCGCGCTGGCGAAGCGGGTGTCGGACAGGTCCGGGAAGAACGGCTCCAGCTGCGGCGTGGTCAGCATCCCCTTGTAGACCACGGTGCGGCTGGACAGGCTCGGGAAGTACACCTTCACGTCCTGCTCGGCGCGCTCGCGCATGCAGAACACGACCCGGTCCAGCTCCAGGCCCTTCTTGCCCGCGTGCGGGCCGTCTCCGGCGGGGGCGACGAACAGCTGCGCGAAGTGCGGCATCGCCTTGCGGGAGGCGGGCCCGGCGAAGTCGGGGTCGTGCGGCAGCTCGCGCCAGCCCAGCACGGCCAGGCCCTCCTCGGCGCACAGCCTCTCCACGTGCGCGACCGCGGCGGCCCGCTCGGCGGCGTCCACCGGGAGGAACGCGATGCCCGCCGCGTACCCGCCGGGCTCGGGCAGCCCGAAGTCGCACACCTCGCGGAAGAACGCGTCCGGGATCTGGACGAGGATGCCCACGCCGTCGCCGTCGTCGGGCTCGGCGCCCACGGCGCCCCGGTGGTCGAGGTTCCTCAGGACGGTCAGGGCCTTGCGGATGATCTCATGGCTGGGGCGTCCCCGCAGGTCCGCGACCATGGCGACCCCGCAGGCGTCGTGCTCGTTCGCCCGGCTGTACAACCCCTGGTCAGGGGGTGTTCCCGGAACGAGGGCAGCAGCGGCCATCAACCCTCCCGTCGTCGCGTGTCGCCGCTCGTGCCGGCGACTCGAATCTCACCTTCGATGCCTTGTGCAGGCGCGGGACGACGTTGGCCCTGCTGCGGTGTGAAGACATTACCTCACGCCCGGATCATCCCCGGGTGACCGAGATCGCGAAACTCCTCGCGCCGGTCGCCGGGGACCCGAGAGTGGTTTAGACCAGGATACCGGCCGACTTTTCGGTCAAATCGCCCTGACCTCGGTGATCATCCTCACGGCCAGACCATGTTTACCCCGTAACGGGCGAAACATGCGTGCAACCCCGGAGAATCTCGCGCGGTCCGCCGCTCAGGACGCGGGCGGCGTGGCGCGGGCGGCCCTGCCCAGCGCCGACGGGGCCTTCCCACCCTCGATCAGCAGGGACAACAGCGTCTCGTCCTGGGCTGTTCCCTGCCCGTCGATCTGCCCGTCGTCCTGCCCGTCGAGCCGCTGCGCCCAGGCCACGACCGCGTAGTGACCCATCGCCAGGCCCCGCGCCATGGTGAACCCCTGCCCGAACCTGTCCAGCGGAGCCTCCGCCTCCAAGGGACGGACGAAGCCCCCACCGCCGCCCAGCAGGGCCACCAGGCGGTCCGCGTCCTGCTTGCCGGCCAGGTTGAACACCGCGACGGTCAGCGCGTAACCCTGGCCCGCCTTCTTCCCGGCGTCCGCGTACACGCCCCGTACGGCCTGGGTGCACGCCCCCTGGCGGAGCACGTCGCCGACGCCCGAACCCCACACGGCCGCCGCGCAGTCACCGTCGAGCCGCTTGGCCTTCAACGCGAGTTCCACCCCCGCGTCCGGCAGCTCGATCTTCTGGGCGCGCTTGGGGAACGCCTCCTCGATCGTCAGCGGCGCCGCGTCCTCGGACCGCTGCTCGATCGCCGCGTACGCCCCGGTGGACGGGCTGCTGGAGTAGGACGACGGGGACACGCCGCTCTCGGCGGGCCGTCCCACGACCGGACCCGGCGCGGCGCTCCGCCCCGTGCCCTCGTCACCGCCCAGGACCAGCACCGCGACCAGGGCGGCCACCATGATCACGGCAAGCCCGCCGGCGGCGGCGAAGTAGCGCCTGGACGTCCCGCCCCGGCCCTTGCGGGGCGGATCCTCACGGGTGACGGCCGGGCGCGGGCGGGGGCCGGTCGCGTTCTCGTGGAGCGGGGGCCGCCCCTCGTCCGGGCGGCGGCCACGCGCCTTTCCGGCGCCCTTGGGACGCGGTCGGCCGGCGGCGGCCCGCTCCGGGGGCGGTTCAGGGGACGCCCCGCGTTTCCACCGCTTCCCCTGCCTCTTCGCCTGCCCCTTTGCCTGGGCGGCGGAACGTTCCCGGGGCTCCTGCGGGAGCCGCGGCCGCGGGACCGGACCCCGCGGCGGCGGTGGCGGTGCCCCGCGCCCCGCCTGACCGCCGCGGCCCTCCGGCGGGCGCGGGCGCGGGACGCGACCACGCGGCATGACCTGGTCCCAGCCCCCCGGTTCGGGAGGACCGCCCCGGCGGCGGGCCGGCGGGGCGGCACGGCCCGGCTGGGGACGCGGGCGGCGGGCGGCCTGCCCGCGCTGCTCCTGCGGGCCGCGGCGGGGCTGGTTCCGGTCCACGGTGGCGGGGCCCTACCGGGTCCCGTCGGTGAGCTGGAGCCGCCCCCACACGAAGTCGGCGGGCTTCTCGATGGCGAGGCTGACGTCGATCATCTCGTTGAGCGAGGCGGGCTGGGCTCCCCCGGCGCGCTGCACCCAGGTGACGACCACGTAGTGCCCGTACGCCTGGGCGTACGCGGCGCTGAACCCGGAGGCGAAGGCGGGGGCGCCCTCGGCGGCCAGCGGGTAGACGAAACCGGCGGCGGTCTGCGGGTCGAGAACGCGCACGATCTGCTGCGCGCCCTCCTGGTTCAGCAGGTTGATCGCGATGAACTGCCCGACGTGGCCGCGATCCTGGCTGACGTACGCGCCGCGGGCGATCTGCGAGCACTGGTACTTGGCCAGGTCGGCCTGCAACCGCGCGCCCCAGGTGACGGACTTGCAGTCGTTGCTGATCTGGGAGGCGGCCAGGGTGAAGGAGTACTTCTTGTAGGTGACCGTCTTGACGTCGGCGGGGAACGCCTCGCCCTGCGTGACCGGCCGCTGATCGGCGCTGCGCTGCGCCAGCTTGGCCATGTCCTTGTCGGCTATCTGCGGCGTGTACGCGGTCGGGGACAGCTTGGCGCCGTTGCCCGGACCGGTCGCCGCCTCCTTGTCGCCGCCGCCTCGGAGCACGAAGAACGCGGCGGCGCCGGCGACGGCCAGCACCGCGACCACGGCCACGACGATCAGCGGGAGCCTGGACCGGGGCGGCCCGTCCTTGGCACGGCTGCGGGGTCTGTCCTCCGGCCAGAAGTCGCCGCCGCCCTCCTGGCGCGGCGCCCGGCCGGTGCGCGATGCCTGCGACGCCTGGGAACCGGTCGCATGAGTACCACGAGCCTCGATCACAGTCCGGGAGCTTAGCGGTCCACCGCCCGCTCGCGCGTCCAAAAGGATGTTTCGCCCCGATTCGCGGATCGCGCTCCGTGCCCGGGCGTCACACTCCGCTGACGCCGATCAGCGCTCCCACCGCGTACGTGATCCCGGCGGCCGCGGCACCGAAGGCGAGCTGGCGCAGCCCGCCGAACCACCACGGCCGCGCGGTCACCCGGGACGCCAGCGCGCCCACGCCGAACAGCCCCACCCCGGCGACGACCATGGCGGGCCACAACGCCCCCGTCCCGAACAGGTACGGCAGCACCGGCAGCGCGGCGCCCAGGGCGAACGACAGGAACGACGACACCGCCGCCAGGAGCGGCGAGGGCAGCTCGCCGGGCGTCACCCCCAGCTCCTCGCGGGCGTGCACCTCCAGCGCCTCTTCCGGGTCGCGCGACAGCTGCCGCGCGACCTCGGCGGCCAGCTCGGCGTCCACGCCCCGGTCGATGAAGACCTGGGCCAGCTCCCGCTGCTCGGTGTCCGGATGGCGGGCCAGCTCCAGCCGCTCCACCTCGATCTCGGCCTCGGCCAGCTCGGACTGCGAGGCCACCGAAACGTACTCCCCCACCGCCATCGAGAACGCCCCCGCCGCCAGGCCCGCCAGCCCGGCCAGCAGCACCACCTCCGGGGACGCCTGGCCGCCCGCCACCCCGGCGATCAGCGCGAAGTTGGACACCAGCCCGTCCATCGCGCCGAACACCGCGGGCCGCAGCCAGCCACCGGTGACGTCCCGGTGCTGATGGTGGTGCTCGGCCGACAACGCTACTTGCGGTCTTTCACGGGTTCCGCCTTGGCGTCCTCGCCGTCATCGGCGGGCTCGTCCTCCGACGACGCCTCGGGTTCTCCGGGCTTCTCGGGTTCCTCCGGTTCCTCGGATCCCATGGACCCCTTGGGCTGATCCGGTTTCTCCGGCTCCTCCGGCGCCTCGTCCTTCTCGGCCTCCGCCTCGGAGGACACCGGCTCGGGCTCCGGCTCCGGATCGGGCTCCTTCTCGGACGCGGGCTCCGAGTCCTTCTCGTCCTTCTCGTGGGCCTCGGCGGCCTCGGCGGTGTCCTTCTCCTCCGGTGCCGCGTCCGGCTCGCTCGCTTCGCCCTCCGGGGCGGCGACCGCGCCGCCCGCCTCGGCCTCCGGACCGGTCTCGGGCGCGGCGCCGACCCGCTCCGGCCCGGTCTTGCCGCGTGCCCAGTAGAGGTAGGCCACGGCGCCGATGAAGACGAGCAGCGCCGTCCAGTTGTTGAGCCGCATGCCCAGCACGTGGTGGGCGTCGTCGATGCGCAGCCACTCGATCCAGAACCGGCCGGCGGTGTAGCCCGCCAGGTAGAGCGCGAACGCTCGGCCGTGCGTCAGCTTGTAGCGGCGGTCGGCCCAGATGACCAGGGCGGCGACGCCGATGCACCACAGGAACTCGTACAGGAACGTGGGGTGGTAGGTGGCGATGTCGGCGTACCGGGGGTCGAGGCTGCCGTCCTCCAGGCGCGGCCGGTGCGCCGGGTCGATCTCCAGGGCCCAGAAGGCGTCCAGCGGGCGGCCGTACAGCTCCTGGTTCCAGTAGTTGCCCCACCGGCCGATGGCCTGGCCGAGGGCGATGCCGGGGGCGACCGCGTCGCCCAGCGCGGCCACGGAGATCCCGTGCCGGCGGCAGCCGATGTACGCGCCGAGCGCGCCGAACAGGACGGCGCCCCAGATGCCCAGGCCGCCCTCCCAGATCTTCAGCGCGTCCACCGGGTCGCGGCCCTCGCCGAAGTAGCGCTGGGCGTCGGTCACCACGTGGTAGACCCGTCCGCCGACCAGCCCGAACGGGACGGCCCACACGGCGAGGTCGATGACCACGCCCGGCCGGCCGCCCTTGGCCGCCCACCGCCGCTCGCCCAGCCAGACCGCGACGACGATGCCAATGATGATCATCAGGGCGTAGGCGCGGATGGGGACGAAGCCCAGATGCCAGACGCCCTGAGCGGGACTAGGTATGGAAGCCACCGGCTGCATGGGCGTTGACGTTACCTCCTTTGGAGGGGCGCGTGGCCCCCGGACGGCCAGAGCGGGCGATCACATTTCGGTCATAGCGGCGTCACGGGCGACGCGCGGTATGGATGGCCCGCTCCAGCCGCGCCGCGTCCCGCTGGACGGAGTCGTCCAGCCTGCGGCCGTCCAGGTACGCCGCGGGCGGCTCGCGCACCCCGCGGACGGAGAACGCGTACCGGGTCAGCTCGTCCAGCCGGGCGTTCTGACCGCCGCCGGTCACGCAGGCCGGGAAGGACGGACCGGAGATCCCGGCCCGCTCGCCGATCGCGATCAGCTCGTCCGGCTCGAACCCGGCGGTGTCCTCGTCGGGCTGGTGCTCGAAGAGCGCCTCGTGATAGGCGAGCCAGCCGGCCGCGGGCGCGCACAAGGCGGCGTTGCCCGCGCGGCGGCTGTTGGACGCCGACGGCCCGCCGTCCGTGCCCCGGTAGACCTGGATCGGCCGGTAGACGACGCGCACCCGCCCCTGGGACGCCAGGCGCCTGAGCAGCGGCCCCACCTCGTCGTGGGCGTCCTTGCAGTCGGGGCACTGGTAGTCGGTGAAGATCTCCAGCAGGGGCGCCTTCTCGTCCCCCCACGCCATCACGAAGGAGCCGTCGGCGGCCCGCGTCACCGGTGGCGGCGCCCCGTCGTAGGCCCCCTGGAGACCGCCCGCGCCGCGCTCGTCCCATCGGAGCGTCACCATGCCGGCCAGGGCCACGGCCACCACCGCCACCCCGCCGAGCAGGGCGGACGCCCGGCGCCTGCCCTCCCCCGCGGGGCGCCGCGGCATGCGCAGACCCCCACTGCGCGACGTGCTCATCGTTCCCCCGATCGATGCGCGTGCTCGCAAGAACGAGGCTAGCGAACCCCTCCGCCGAGCATGCGCGCACCGGCCGTGAACGGTCAGACTCGAACCGACCGTTCACCGATGGCGTCACACCGCCAGGGGCGGCACCCTCTGCACCTGGCTTTACCCGTCTTTACCAGGCCCTCATCACTGGGAGCCCTTGGCGTCGGCGACGGCCTTCTGCAGCGCGGCCGGGTCCTGGAGCTCGTTCTCCAGCTTGCGGCCGTCCAGGAACACCGTCGGCGTGCCGCTGACCCCGCGGGTCTGGAGCGCGTACGTGGTCATCGCGTCGACCTGCGGCTTCTTCTGCTGGTCGGTGACGCACTTCTCGAAGTTCGGGTCGGTCACGCCGACGTCCTTGCCCCAGGCGACCAGGTCCTCGGTGGCGAAGCCCTCCGAGCCCTCCCGCGGCTGGAACTGGAACAGCGCGTCATGGTACGAGAGCCACTGCGGCGCCGGGACGCACAGGGCGGCGGCCGCCGACCGCAGCGAGTTGCTCCTGATCGGGTCGCGCTGCTCGCCGAACAGGTGGAACGGCCGGTAGACCACCTTGGCCCTGCCCTCGGCCGCCAGCTGCTTGACGGTCTTGCCGGTGTTCTCCTCGAAGGCCTTGCAGGCCGGGCACTGGAAGTCCTCGAACACCTCGAGCACCGGAGCGTTGACGCCCGGCTTGGCCATCACGATCGAGCCGTCGGACTGCCGGGTCAGCGGTGCCTGCGGGCCGCGGTACGGGGTGGCGGTCTGGTCGCGCTGGCCGCGCTGGTCCAGGACGATCACGGTGACCACCACGATCAGCGCCACCACCGCGACCGCGCCGAGCACGACGGTCAGCAACCGCCGCTGCTTCGCGCGCGCGGCCTGGCGCCTGCGCTCCTCGGCGAGCCGCTCCCGCGCGGTCCGCTCTCGTGCGGCCTTGCTCATAGTGGATCTCTCCTAGGGAAACGCCGCGGGCGTGGGCTCACGCGGCGAGGCGGGGCCGGCCCCGCCGGCCGGCCGGCGGCGGCTAGTCGACCGAGCCGATCCGCCGGAACTCATCGGACAGGACAAGGACGAACAGCAGGACGGTGACGGCGTGCACCCCGGTGCACCACAGGCAGAGCTTGTGCAGGATGGCCAGCTCGGCGGTCACCAGGTACACCACGAACAGCAGCCCGACGCACACGCTCGCCAGCCGCCCCCACCGGAGGACGGGGTGCGCCGAGCGCAGCGCGGCCGGCGTGATCAGCACGGCGAAGCCGGCGAAGAACGCCAGCCCGAGCAGCGGCAGCGGGATCCCCGCCAGTTCACTGTACTTGCTGGTGGTGACCGAGTGGCAGTCCACCGTGGAGGTGGTGGTGCACACCAGCGCGCCCTCCTGGTAGTGCGCCACCGTCAGGTAGACCGAGAGCGCCAGGCCGATGAGCGTGAGCACCCACCCGGCGGGCAGGAACCACCGCGGTCGCGCCGGCGCGGGCGCGTACCCGTTCTCACCGTCCCGCACTTCGGCTTGCCGCACCATCACTGATGAGTCCTTCCGCGAGCGACCGTCACCGGAACGCGCGTCCAAGGGACCGCCGGGAGGGGGTCACGCCGCCGCCCGGCGGAAATCACCTTAGAGCACACCCCATGAATTCCGCGTTGGGAACACGGCGCGCCCGCCCAACCACCTGCGGCAGGTGGGCGCCGCCGTCAGGATGCAGACGAACGGACGCCCGTGGCGAGTTCCGTGGTGAGCAGCCGCAGATCCTTCAGGCCGGTGGGAAGGTCGGGCGCGTCGAGGATCCGGCGGACGAACGCCGACCCCACGATCACACCGTCGGCGAACGTGGCGACCTCGGCGGCCTGGGCGCCGTTGCTCACCCCGAGCCCCAGCCCGACGGGCAGGCGGGAACCGTCGCGGGCCAGGATCTCCCGGGTGCGCCGGACCAGGCGCGGCGCCCCGGTGTCGACCGCGCTGCGGGCCCCGGTCACGCCCATCAGGGACGCGGCGTAGACGAACCCGCGGCACGCCCTGGTGATCAGCTCGATCCGCTCGTCGGTGGAGCTGAGCGCGACCAGGAAGACGCGGTCGAGGTCGTGCGCCTCGGCGGCCTCCAGCCACGGCCCCGCCTCCTCCGGGGTGAGGTCGGGCGTGATCAGCCCGGCGCCGCCCGCGGACCTCAGGTCGCGGGCGAAGGCGTCCACGCCGTAGCGGTCCACCGGGTTCCAGTACGTCATGACCAGCGTGGGGGCGCCCGTGGCGGCCACGGCCTCGACGGTGCGGAGCACGTCGGCCACCCGGATGCCGCCGACCAGGGCCTGGTGGACGGCGTCCTGGATGGTGGGGCCGTCCATCATCGGGTCGCTGTAGGGCAGGCCGAGCTCGATCACGTCGCAGCCGGCGTCCACCATGGCCTTCGCCGCCTCGATGGCCCCCTCGTAGGTGGGGAACCCGGCCGGGATGTAGCCGACCAGCGCGGCACGCCCCTCGGCCCTGGCCCGGTCGTACACCGCCTGAACCTCGCTCACTGTGCCTTCCGCTCGCCTACGGGGCGCCTCCTGGCGCCGCCTTCCCTCCTCACTCGTCCCTCGCTCGTCAGTCCAGGCGACGCCGCGCCCCTCCGGCTCGCTCACTGCGCCCCCCGCTCGCCTACGGGACGCCTCTAGGCGCCGCCTTCCCTCCTCACTCGTCCCTCGCTCGTCAGTCCAGGCGACGCCGCGCCCCTCCGGCTCGCTCACCGCGCCCCCCGCTCGCCTACGGGACGCCTCTAGGCGCCGCCTTCCCTCCTCACTCGTCCCTCGCTCGTCAGTCCAGGCGACGCCGCGCCCCTCCGGCTCGCTCACTGGGCCTCTCCTTCCTGGATGAGGCCGAAGTACTCGGCGGCGGTGTGGACGTCCTTGTCGCCGCGCCCCGACAGGCACACCAGGATCAGCCCGTCCGGGCCCAGCTCGCCACCGAGCTTGATCGCCCCGGCCAGGGCGTGCGCGGACTCGATCGCCGGGATGATGCCCTCGGTGCGGCACAGCAGCGAGAACGCCTCCATCGCCTCGGCGTCGGTGATCGGGCGGTACTCGGCGCGCCCGCTGTCGTGCAGCCAGGAGTGCTCGGGGCCCACGCCCGGATAGTCGAGCCCGGCGGAGATCGAGTGCGACTCCAGGGTCTGGCCGTCCTCGTCCTGCAGCAGGTAGGTGCGCATCCCGTGGATGACGCCGACCCGGCCGGCGGAGATGGTGGCCGCGTGCCGCCCGGTGTCCACCCCGTCCCCCGCGGCCTCGAACCCGCACAGCCGCACGGACGGGTCGCCGATGAACGCGTGGAAGGCGCCGATGGAGTTGGAGCCGCCGCCCACGCAGGCGGCGACGGCGTCCGGCAGCCGCCCGGCCAGCTCCAGCACCTGGGCGCGGGCCTCCTGGCCGATGACCCGGTGCAGCTCCCGGACGATCATGGGGAACGGGTGCGGGCCCATCGTGGACCCGACGCAGTAGTGGGTGTGGTCGACCGTGGCGACCCAGTCGCGGAACGCCTCGTTGCAGGCGTCCTTGAGGGTGCGGCTCCCGGTGCGGACGGGCACGACCTCGGCGCCCAGCATCCGCATCCTGGCGACGTTGAGCGCCTGCCGCCGGGTGTCGACCTCGCCCATGAAGACCGTGCAGTCCAGGCCGAGCAGGGCGGCGGCGGTGGCGGTGGCGACGCCGTGCTGGCCGGCGCCGGTCTCGGCGATCATCCGGGTCTTGCCCATGCGGCGGGTGAGCAGCGCCTGGCCCAGCACATTGTTGATCTTGTGCGAGCCGGTGTGGTTCAGGTCCTCGCGCTTGAGCAGGATCCGCGCGCCGCCGGCGTGCTCGGCGAACCGCTTCGCCTCGGTGAGCAGGCTGGGCCGGCCGGCGTAGGTCCTGAGCAGGCCGTCCAGCTCGGCGGTGAAGGCCGGGTCGGCGCGGGCGGCCTCGAACTCGCGGGTCAGCTCGTCCAGCGCCGCCATCAGCGCCTCGGGCGCGAAACGCCCGCCGTAGAGGCCGAAGTGGCCGGTGGAGTCGGGAAGGGTGTCGGTGGTCATCAGGGTTTCCTCGGGTGCGCGGAACGATCGGTCAGCGAGGCGTCGGCCACGCCCGCCATCGTTCGCGCAGTGACACCCTGACCTCCAACGACGCCTCAGCCATGCCCGTACTTTACTGGCTCGCCGTCATCCGCTCTGGCGCAGGGCGGGGTGGGCGCCCGCGGCGACCAGGTCGGCGACGGCGGAGCGCGGGTCGCCGCCGATGACCAGGCTCTCCCCCACCAGCACGGCGTCCGCCCCGGCCGAGGCGTAGGCCAGCAGGTCGTGCGGGCCGCGCACCCCGGATTCGGCGATCTTGACGATGTCCTTGGGGACCAGCGGGGCGAGCCGCGCGAACACGCTCCGGTCGACCCGCAGCGTCTTCAGATCGCGGGCGTTGATCCCGATGACCCGGGCGCCCGCGTCGACGGCCCGCGCGACCTCCTCCTCGGTGTGCGCCTCCACCAGCGGGACCAGGCCGATCGAGACGGCCCGCTCGACCAGCGAGACCAGCGCGTCCTGCTCCAGCGCCGCCACGATCAGCAGGACCATGTCGGCGCCGTAGGCGCGCGCCTCCCACAGCTGGTAGGAGGTGACGATGAAGTCCTTGCGCAGGACGGCGACGTCCACGTCCGCGCGCACCGCGGCCAGGTCGTCCAGGCTGCCGCCGAACCGGCGCCGCTCGGTCAGCACGCTGATCACCTTGGCGCCGCCGGCCTCGTAGTCGCGGGCCAGCGCCGCGGGGTCGGCGATGGCCGCCAGCGCCCCCTTGGACGGGCTGCTGCGCTTCACCTCGGCCACCACCGTGACGCCCGGCCCGCGCAGGGCGGCCAGGGCGTCGCGCGCCGGCGGGACGGACTCCGCCTTCCGTTTGAGCGTGTCCAGCGGCACCTCTCGCTGCCGTTCGGCGAGATCGGCCCGGACGCCTTCGATGATCTCGTCCAGCACGCTCACGCGCGCCTCCGGCTCGCTCACGGGGCCTCCTCCGTCGGCCCCGTGAGCGGGGCTGCCGCGCCTACTGGTTCGCTCGCAAGCTCGCTCACGGGGCCCCCTACTGGTCCGGCTTTGCGGTCCGGTCGTTCGTGCACCGATCGTAGCCGGAGCTCCGGACGCTCCCGGCACCCGCCCTGAGCCCCCAGGCGACGGTCACGGCGTTACGGCGCCAACACCTGGGCAAATGGAAGATTTCTTGTAATCCAGTACAAACCCAAAAGCACGAGAAATCCGTAGAGAACCCCCGGCCGGATCAGCGCGGTACGCAAGGGAACCCCGCGTACGGCGCTGACCGTCCATCGCACCCACAGGTAGCCGAACACCGGCAGCAACAGCAGCACCAGAGGGTTCATGTCGAACGCATGCGGCACGTCTCCGTGAAGCAGCGAGTGGGCCATGCGCAACCCACCGCACCCCGGGCAGTACCAGCCCGTCAGGGTCAACGAGGGGCACGTGGGGTAGTGGCCGGGCTCATGCGGGTCCACGAAGGCGACCAGCACAGCCCCCACGGCACCCGCCACGAACACGGCCACCGGCCCGAGGAGCCGCTGAATCGGGGGGACGGTCACGGCTTCCAGACTAGGCGTCCAAGACGTAGCCGACCCCGCGCACGGTCCGGATAGGGCTGCTCTCACCCAGCTTGGACCGCAACTGCGCGATGTGAACGTCGACGGTACGGCTGCCCGCCCCCGCGCCCGGCCCCCAGGCCGCGTCGAGGAGCTGCTCACGGGTGAAGACGCGGCCGGGGTTCCCCATCAGGAACTCCAGCAGGTCGAACTCGGTGACGGTGAGGGCCACGGACCGTTCCTCCACCATCACCGTGCGGGCCCTCGGGTCCAGCATCACCCCGCCCGCCTGGAGCACCTCGCCACCGGCGCCGGGGCCGCCGCTGCGGAGGGCCTCCCCCACCGCGCCCACCAGGACGCGGGGGCTGAACGGCCGGGTCACCTGGTACTCGCCCAGGGCCCGCCCGGCGGGCTGATCCGGCGGCGCGGTCACCGCGATGACCGGAGCGCCGCCCGCCGCCTCCGTGACCCGCCGGTAGAGGTCGGCGGGCAGGGACGCGACGGACAGGTCCAGGACGACCACATCCGGCCGGAGCCGCCCGGCCGCGGAGGGCGCCCGCGCCGGATCGGTCTCGATCTCGACCGTGTACCCCTCGCGCGCCAGGTAGCGGCGCTGGAGCTCGGCCACGGCCCGGTCGTGCTCGACGACGAGCACCAGCCCGCCGGCGCCGTCGGCGTTCACGACCCGCGCTCGCCGGGCCGCGTCGTGGGGTCCTCACCCCGGTCGAGGGACTTCCAGAGGCTGGAGGCGTCCTGCTCGACGGGCGCGCCCACCGCCGTCCGCGACGGTGCGCGCGAGCGTTCGTAGCGAGCGGACATGCCGGGCCACCGGGCCCCACGCGCGGCCGTGACGACCCCGGCGGCGACCAGCAGCACGCCGCCCAGCAGGGAGACGACCCACCAGGCCGAGACGTCGACCAGGAGCGATCCGCCCAGGCGCAGCAGGGCGCTCTTCTCCTCCGCAGCGGACACGACCGGCGAACGCTGGACGGCGAGCACGGACGAATACCCGATGCCGACCCCTAACAGGGCCAGCAGCACCCCCACGGCCACCCGCAGGCGTCCCTGGGTGGCGAACAGCGCCGCGAGCCCCGCCAGCGCGGCCCACCCGAGGGCGCCCGCGGCGGTGCCGAGGTCGCGCCCGGTGAGGTCCTGCGCGAACGGGGTGATGGCGTCCTGGGCGCGCACCGTCGCCCACGGGCGACCGGCCGCCAGCAGGGCGAGCCCGGCGCCGGCGGCGCACAGCAGCGCGGCCAGCCCGCGCTCACGCCCGGGCGTCACGGGCCTGGCGGACGCTCGCCGACGACGGCGTCGAGCACGTCGGCGTCCCAGCAGGTGCGGTCGCCGGTGTGGCAGGCGGCCCCGATCTGGTCGACCTTCACCAGCACGGTGTCGCCGTCGCAGTCCAGCGCCACCGACTTCACCCACTGCTGATGCCCGGAGCTCTCGCCCTTCACCCAGTATTCCTGGCGGCTGCGCGACCAGTACGTGGCGCGGCCGGTGGTCAGTGTGCGGTGCAGGGCCTCGTCGTCCATCCACGCGAGCATGAGCACCTCACCGGTGTCGTACTGCTGGGCGATGGCCGGGACGAGACCGTCGGCGTTCCGCTTGAGGCGGTCGGCGATCTTGGGATCGAGATTGGAAGGGCGAGCGGACATGGGACCGATCCTATTGCCTGTCGCCACCAGGGACCGCACGAATGCGGGCCCGCGCAAAGGCGGCAGGGCCCGCACGGATGCGGGCCCTGCTGTACGGCTAGGGTGTAACGGGAGTTACAGGGGGACGACCTGGTCGGCCTGCGGACCCCGGTTACCCTGCGTCACCTCGAACTGGACGCGCTGGTTCTCGTCCAGAGTGCGGTACCCGGAGGTCTGGATCGCCGAGTAGTGCACGAACACGTCCGGTCCGCCGCCGTCGACGGCGATGAAACCGAAGCCCTTCTCGGCGTTGAACCACTTCACGGTGCCCTGCTGGGGCATGTCTTTCTCCTTGCGGCAAAACGTGGGCCCACACCTCGCGAGCCCAGCGCGGTCGCTGCGGAACGCCCTCGCCTCCCGGTACGGTCCCGGAAAAGCCAAAACGCCCGCTGTCATCAGTCCGCGGGCGTCTGACAAACGATCGAGAACCACGACTGCAACCGACGCTGCCACCGTATCACCGGTTCCGCGTAAAACGGAGGAGCCGCAAGCAAGGTGATTCGCCGGCCGGTGAACCTTCCCGTTACCGTCCTGTTAAAGGCGCCAAGCCGGATCCTGCCGGACGCCGGCGGATCGGGCGCGCCGGCCGGACCGGCGCCCCTCGGCATCCGCGCGTCCCGGCGCCCGGAGGCCCGGCCCGCCGGCCGCGCCGTGGACCGGGACGCCGCCCGCGCCGGGCCTCACGCGGCCTTTACCGGCGGGCCGGACGGCCGATCCGCCGGGGCCCCGGTGCGTGACCTGCGCGATCGGCCGGGCGGCGCGGCGAGGGCCGGGGAACCGGCACGCCACACCCCTCCGGCCGGGCCAAGGTCATCTCAACCATGACTTTTCTCCGGGCAAACCCGGCAATTTTTATCCGCCGCCACAGGAGTTCCTCCGGTCCCGGGCTCGGCGGCCTGAGCCGCGGTCCCGGTCGGCGTGGCGAACGCCCTCATGGCGGACAAAGAACTCGACCGAGTCGGCGATTTCGTCCACGCCCGGAACCGAGTACGGCGGCCACTCCGGAGGACCGATCCGTATCCGGTTCCGGCCACACCGGGACGGCGTTCCCCTGGGGCGAGGGGGCGGCGGGCCCCGTTCCTCCGGCGATGGGCGGGCCGCACCGCCGGGGTCGCCGGGAATAAACGGCCTGCCCCGATGGTAGGCATGTGCACGCCTGCATGCCCCTTTTGCTCCCCGTGACGTTCCCCGCAGGGTGGATGCGGCCCCTTGACAGACAGATGAGGAGAGACTGCCCGTGCCAGTTGCTGGGTCGACGCGAGTCAACTCCCGCGTCCTCCGGGAGGGGATGCGCGTCCTGTGGATCGCCGTACGGGCCGAGCCGAGGGTGTTCACGGTCTCCGTCCTGGCCAGCGCCCTGTACGCGGTGATGACCGTCGGCACGGCCCAGGTGCTCGGATGGATCATCGGAGAGGTGGTGCTGCCCGCCTTCCGGTCCGGTGACGCCACCGCCGGGGCGCTCACCGCCGCGGCCGTGGCGATCATTGGGGTGGCGCTGCTCAAGGCGCTGGGCGTGGCGGGCCGCCGCTTCTACGCGGGCCTCATGCAGTACCGCATGCAGGCGAGCTACCGGCGCTCGGTCACCCGCCAGTACCTGAGGCTGCCGCTGGCCTGGCACCACCGCCATCCCACCGGGCAGCTGCTGTCGAACGCCAACGCCGACGTGGAGGCGGTGTGGGCGCCGATCGCGCCGCTGCCGATGGCCGTGGGCGTGGTGTTCATGCTGTTCATCGCCGCGGTGTCGATCCTGATCACCGATGTGACGCTGGCCGTGGTGGGCTTCCTGGTGTTCCCCGCCATCGCCCTGCTCAACGTCCTGTACCAGCGGCGCCTGGCGCCCGTCGCGACCCGCGCGCAGCAGTTGCGCGCGGAGGTGAGCGAGGTGGCGCACGAGAGCTTCGAGGGCGGCCTGGTGGTCAAGACGCTGGGCCGGGAGGCGTCGGAGACGGAGCGGTTCGCGAACGCGGCGAACGCGCTCCGGGACGCCAACGTCGCGGTGGGACGGGTGCGCGGCCTGTTCGACCCCGTTCTGGAGGCGCTGCCGAACCTGGGCGTGCTGGCGGTGCTGCTGGTCGGCTCGATCCGGCTGGAGTCGGGCGGGATCTCCGAGGGCGACCTGGTGAACGTGGCGTACCTGTTCACCCTGCTGGCCTGGCCCATCCGGGCGCTGGGCTGGGTGCTGGCCGAGGTGCCGCGCAGCGTCGTGGGCTGGCGGCGCGTCCAGAACGTCCTCCAGGCCGGGGGTTCCCTCCCGTACGGGGACGCCGTCCTGGACGGGGACAAGGCGGCCTCCCTCGAAGCGCGCGCGATCCGCTTCGCCTATGAGGGCGCCGGGGAGGGCGGTGCGCCGGTGCTGCACGACGTCGGCTTCGCGGCCACACCCGGACGGACGCTCGCGATCGTCGGCCCGACCGGGTCCGGCAAGTCCACCCTGACCTCGCTCCTGGTGCGGCTGGTCGATCCGGCCGACGGGTCGGTGCTGCTGGACGGCGTGGATTTGCGGGACGTCCGGTGCGGCGGGGTGGCGGAGACGGCGGCGCTCGTCCCCCAGCAGACCTTCCTCTTCGACGACGACGTGCGCGGCAACGTGACGCTCGGCCTGGACGTCCCGGACGAGCGCGTGTGGGAGGCCCTTCGCCTGGCCCAGGCGGACGGTTTCGTGGCCGCGCTGCCCGACGGCTTGGACACCAGGGTCGGGGAGCGGGGCGCGACCTTATCCGGCGGCCAGCGGCAGAGGCTCGCCTTGGCGCGGGCGCTGGTGCGCCGGCCGCGGCTGCTCGTCCTGGACGACGCCACCTCCAGCGTCGACCCCCAAGTGGAGGCGCGGATCCTCCAGGGCATCCGGGAGGCGCAGGACGCCGGGCAGGGCGGGACGACGGTCGTCGTGGTCGCGTACCGCAAGGCCACCATCGGCCTTGCAGACGAGGTCGTCTACATGGAGCACGGCCGGGTCGTGGACCGCGGGACGCACGCCGAGCTGCTGGAGCGCTCGGAGGGCTACCGCAACCTGGTCAACGCCTACGAGCGCGCCGAGGCGGAACAGGAGGCCCTTGCGACGGACCCAGAGGAGGACTCAGAAGCGGGTGACGAACCGGGCGGCTTCGGCTTGGAAGAGGAGGCGCTGCGATGACCACGCTCAGCGAGACGTCGGCCGGTGAGGGCGCCGTCAGCACGCTGCGCCGCGGCCTCCGGCTGAGCCCCCAGTTCACGGCCGGGCTGGTGGGGACGCTGCTGCTGGCCCTGGTGGCGACCGCCGGGCGGGTCGTGGTGCCGATCGCCGTCCAGCAGACGATCGACCGTGGCCTGGCCGCGCCGGGCGGCCCCGACGTGGGGTTCATCCGCGGTGCCGTGCTGCTGTGCGCGGTGGCCGTGGTGCTGACCGCGCTGAGCGCGTACGCGATGAACGTCCGGCTCTACAAGACCACCGAGGCCGGCCTGGCGACGCTGCGGGTCAAGGCGTTCCGGCACGTCCACGACCTGTCGATGCTGACGCAGAGCGGGGAGCGGCGCGGCGCGCTGGTGTCGCGGGTGACCGGCGACGTGGACCAGATCAGCCAGTTCATGCAGTGGGGCGGGCTGATGATCATCGTCTCGCTGGGTCAGCTGGTGGTCGCGACCGTCCTGATGGCGATCTACTCCTGGCCGCTGACGCTGCTGGTGTGGGCGGCGTTCCTGCCGCTGGCGTTCGCGCTGCGCCGGTTCCAGCGGCTGATCTCCGCGGCGTACATGCGGGTGCGGGAGCGGATGGGCGACCTGCTGGCGGCCGTGAGCGAGTCGGTGGTGGGCGCCGCGGTGATCCGTGCCTACGGGTCCGAGGAGCGCACCGCGAGGCGCGTGGACGAGACCGTGGACCAGCACAGGAAGGCCCAGACCAGGGCGCAGGGGCTGGTGGCGCTGACCTTCCCGTCCAGCGAGCTGGTCGCCGCCCTGGCCACGGCCGGTGTCGTGGTGGCCGGGACGCTGCTGGGCGTGGGCGGGCAGCTGTCGGCCGGACGGCTGATCGCCTTCCTGTTCCTGGTCACCCTGTTCGTCAGCCCCATGCAGACCGCGACCGAGGTGCTGAACGAGGCGCAGAACGCCATCGCCGGCTGGCGGCGCGTGCTGGGCGTCCTGGACACCGAGCCGGACGTGGCCGACCCGGGCGAGGACGGCGAGGTCCTGCCGCGCGGCCCCATCGAGGTGCGGTTCGAGGACGTGGGGTTCGCCTACCCGGGCGGCCCGCCCGTGCTGCACGAGGTGAACGCGACGATCGCGCCGCGCAGCCGGGTCGCGATCGTGGGCGAGACCGGGTCGGGCAAGACCACCTTCGCCAAGCTGCTGACCCGCCTCATGGACCCGGTGTCCGGGCGGATCCTGGTGGACGGGGTGCCGCTGGACCGCGTCCGGTTCTCGTCCCTGCGGGAGCGCGTCGTGATGGTGCCGCAGGACGGGTTCCTGTTCGACGCGTCCCTGGCCGACAACATCCGCTACGGCAGGCCCGAGGCGACCGACGCCGACCTGGTGCTGGCCCTGACCGAACTCGGCCTGGCGGACTGGCTGGAGGGCCTGCCGCGGGGCCTGGACACGCCCGTCGGCCAGCGCGGCGAGTCCCTGTCGGCCGGTGAGCGGCAGCTGGTCGCGCTGGCCCGCGCCTACGTCGCCGACCCCGACCTGCTGGTGCTGGACGAGGCGACCTCGGCCGTCGACCCGGCCACCGAGGTGCGGATCCAGCGGGCGCTGGACGGGGCGACGCGCGGCCGCACGGCGATCGCCATCGCCCACCGGATGTCCACGGCGGAGGCCGCCGACGAGGTGATCGTCTTCGACGGCGGCCGGATCGTGCAGCGCGGCCCGCACTCGGTCCTGGTGGGCGAGCCCGGCGTGTACGCCGAGCTGCACGCGTCCTGGATCGCCCAGCGGGCCGTGTAGGACGGGCCCCGGCGCGGCCCGCGGGACGCATGGCCGGCGAGCCGCCGGGGAAGGAGACCGGCCGTTCGACGGCTAAAGCACTTGCCCGATATCTGGTCGGGTGCGCATTCTGGCGTGGTGAACAACGAGGTCAAGATGCAATCAGCGGGTACTCTGCACGGTCAGCTGCAGCGGGGGCTCGGCAGGGCGGCGCGGCGGGCGGCCGACCGGCCGGGCGCGGGAGAGTACGTGTACGACTGCATACGCCGCGATCCGCGGTGGGACCCGCAATGTGAGGCGCGCAGCCTGTATTACGCCCGGTTGATGGTCGATCTCGAACTACCCGTGCGTCCCGTCGCCGAGCATCTGTTCGACCCCGCCGACCAGGGCGAGGGCGACGAACGGCGGGTGCTGCTGGCCCTGCGGGTGCTGACCGACCTGGCACGGCTGAGCCGCCGGGAGGCGGCGGGGGTGCTGCGCCGGTACGCCGAGGAGGGCACGCACTGGCTCGACGCCGTGGAGGCCCTCATCGAGCTGGGCGATCCCGGGCCGGCCGCCGGGATGGAGGCCCTGGTGGACGCGCGCTGCGACGACGCCACGCTCAATCTGCTGATCATGGGGCCGAGCAATCCGGTGATCGAGAGCTGGGCGGCCAGGCGGCCGCGGATCGCCGACGCGCTCAGCCGCGTCCGCGAGAAGGGGCGGCTGCGCCGGACGGGCACCGGTTCCGGGGCCACCGACCGGTCGCGACGCTCGGAGGACGAGTTGCTCGAACTGGCCAGGCGGCGCGACGACGCCGCGGTGGGGGCCATCTTCGAGCTGGGGCGCAGGCGCGCGCCCGGCCTCTTGGATTTGGCGGAGGAATTGCTGCCCCAGCGACCGAGCAGATGGGGTGGGGCCGTGTGCCGTGCGTTGCGCGAGTACGGGCCCGAGGCGCTACCGCGCGCACGGGCGTGGGCCAGTACCAGAGGCGGTTGCGCCGACATGGGTTTGGTGATCCTCGCTCGCTATGGCACACGCCAGGACATCCCGTTGCTGATGACCGAGTTGCATGACGCGCTTGAACGCCGTGATTGGGGTGACGCGGCAGGTCCCATCGAGGGCTTGGGCAGGCTACGCGCAGGCGAAGCCGTACCGTTGCTGAAATCCGCTTGGACCGAGTCGACCTACGCTTTTCTACGACCACGTGTGCTGACCGCTTTGACCCGTACCGCGCCCCACACGGCCGAGTCCTACACCATCGAGGGCCTGTGGGACTGCGAGGAGGGCGTACGCCAGGTCGCGTCCCAGACCGCGCCCCTCACCCGCGAGACCCGCATCCGCCTCCAACGGCTCCATCATGACGAGGCCGAGGAACCCGGCGTGCGCGCGGCGGCCGCGAGCCGCCTGATGTAGCCCGCCGATGTAGCCCAGAAGCGCCCAGAAGAGCGCTGAACCTCGCAGGCCCCTCTTGCGTACCTCCCGTCGATTCGCGCATCTCACGCGGGAGGAAGGGCCAATGGGCTCCCTGTACCACCTCACCCCGGTCAAGGCCGCACTGGTGTGCGGCGCCGCACTAGCGCTGTCCCTGGCCGCCGGCTGCTCCAAGTCGGGTCAGGAGACGCCTCAGGCGCAACGCGCCACGATCGAGCAGCTCGCGCAGAAGACCGGGTGCACACTGATCGGCAAACGCGACTCCAAGGAGCTGAAGCAGGGGCAGTGCAAGACGTCCGCGGGACGGTACGTGCTGGTCAGCTTCACCGACGACAAGGGCCGGGACGCCTGGCTGACCGAGGCCAAGCCGTGGGGCGGCACGTACCTGGTCGGGCCGGGCTGGGTGGCGGTGGCCACCCCGCAGATCCTGGAGACGCTGCGCAAGGACCTGGGCGGCAGCATCGTCCACGGCGACCAGCACGGCGTGGGCGACAAGAGCGGCGGCCACAGCCGCGGCCACTCGGGTGGCTGACGCGGGGGGACCCGGCGTCACCGCCGGGTATGACTTCCCCCGGCGCGAGGTTCCCTCCTCGGAAGGGGTGGACGGAGGCCCCGGCCCCCTAGACTCCAGGCCATGATCTCGCCTGTACGACGGAAGCTGGCGCTGCTGCCCCTGTTGCTGCTGCCCCTCGGGGCGGCGGCGTGCAGCAGCGAGAACGCCGAGACCGACTGCACCATCAACGCGTGCACCGTGACCTTCAACCGTGGCGTCGACGCCCGCGCGTCCATCCTGGGCGTGGAGGCGGAGCTGGTGAGCGTGCAGGGCCAGAGCGTCACGATGAGGATCGCCGGACAGCAGATCACCGTCCCGGTGGGAGAGGACGAGCAGGCGGAGGGGTTCGACATCTCCGTCCAGTCGGTCACCCAGGACAACGTGGTCGTCAAGATCTCCAACGGCGGGGGCGGCTGACCCCTCGCCGGCGGATCGGGGGGCGCGGCACTCTCCCCGGGAGCGTAAGCTTCGCTCATGCGTTCGATCAGTGTGGACGCGCGGCGGGCGCGGCTGGCGCACCGGCACCGGCTGGCGCCCGCGGCGAAGGCGGACGGCGCGGCCTCCGTCGCCAGGTCCCTGGTGGCCCTGCACGCCACCGACCCGGCCACGGTGTTCCTGTCGATCGCGGCGCGCGGGCGCGATGTCACGCCCGCCGCGATCGAGGCGGCCCTGTACGACGACCGCACGCTCGTACGGCTGCTGGCGATGCGGCGCACGATGTTCGTGGTGCCGGTCGAACTGCTCCCCGTCTTACAGGCGTCGTGCGCCGACGCCCTGGCGGTACGGCAGCGCCGCACCTACGGCCGGTTGATGGAGCAGGCCGGGATCGGGGCCGATCACCCCGGCGGGCTCGACGGCTGGCTCGCCGAGGTCGAGGAGGCCACGCACCGGGCGCTGCTGGCCCGCGGCGAGGCCACCGGCGCGCAGCTCAGCGCGGACGAGCCGCGGCTGCGCACCAAGGTCGACCCGGCGCCGGACAAGGCGTACTCGCGTCCCGTCAGCATCACGACCTGGGTCCTGGTGATGCTGGGCTGCCAGGGACGGATCGTGCGCGGGCGTCCCAACGGGTCCTGGATCAGCAGCCAGTACCGCTGGTCGCCCATCGAGGCGTGGCTGCCCGGCGGGATCACCCCGGTGCCGCCCGAGCAGGCCCGCGCCGACCTGGTACGGGAGTGGCTGCGCGCGTTCGGCCCCGCCCCCGTCTCCGACCTCAAGTGGTGGACCGGCTGGACGATGGGCGAGGTGCGCAAGGCCCTGGCCCTCTTGGACGTGGCCGAGGTCGAGCTGCCCGACGAGCGCACCGGCACCGCGACCGGCGTGATGCTCGCCGACGACCTCGGCACGCCCGTACCCGAACCGGAGCCGTGGGCGGCGCTGCTGCCCGCCCTCGACCCGACGCCCATGGGCTGGCGGGAACGCGACTGGCTCGTCGGCGACCACAGGCCGCACCTGTTCGACCGGTCCGGCAACATCGGCCCGACCGTGTGGTGGAACGGCCGCGTCGTCGGCGGCTGGGCCCAGCGAGGCGACGGCGAGATCGCGCTGCGCCTGCTGGAGGACGTGGGCGCCGAGGCGAAGACCGCGATCGAGGCCGAGGCCGATCGCATCGCCGGCTTTTGCGGCGAGGTACGCGTCACCCCCCGCTTCCGCACGCCGCTGGAACGCGAACTCTCCTCGTGACCCGCCGCCCCGGCCCGCCGCCGCGAACCTGCGGAGCCGTCCCGCGGCGGGACCGTACAGAATAGGGCCATGCCCGCAGAACGCATGCTGCCCAGCCCCGAAGCCGAGGACCTCGTCGCGCTCACCCGGGAGATCGCGCGCAAGGAACTGGAGCCGCGGGCGGCGCCCGCCGAGGAGGCCGGGGAGTTCCCGCGCGAGATGTTCCGGCTGCTGGGCCGGTCCGGGCTGCTCGGGCTGCCCTATCCCGAGGACGTGGGCGGCGGCGGGCAGCCGTACGAGGTCTACCTCCAGGTGCTGGAGGAGATCGCGGCGGTGTGGGCGTCGGTCGCGGTCGGCGTCAGCGTGCACACGCTGGCCTGCTACCCGCTCAGCGCGTTCGGCGGCGACGAGCACCGCAAGCGGCTCCCCGACCTGCTGGCCGGCGACCTGCTCGGCGGGTACGCGCTGTCGGAGGCGCAGGCGGGCTCGGACGCGGCCGCGCTGGCCACCCGCGCCGTCCCGGACGGCGACGGCTACCGGGTGACCGGCACCAAGATGTGGATCACCCATGGCGGCGAGGCCGACTTCTACATCCTGTTCGCGCGCACGTCGGACGAGGGGGGCCGCGGCATCTCCTGCTTCCTGGTGGACGGCCTGGAAGGCGGGCGGATGCCGGGCCTGTCGTTCGGGACGCCCGAGCGGAAGATGGGCCTGACCGGCTCCACCACCGCGCAGCTGATCTTCGAGGACGCGCGGCTGCCCGCGGAGAGCCGGATCGGCGCGGAGGGCCAGGGCCTCCCCATCGCGCTGTCGGCGCTGGACTCGGGACGGCTGGGCATCGCGGCGTGCGCGGTGGGCCTGGCGCAGGGCGCCCTCGACCACGCGGTGTCGTACGCCGCCAGGCGCGAGCAGTTCGGCAGGCCGATCATCGCGAACCAGGGGCTCTCGTTCCTGCTGGCCGACATGGCCGCGGCCGTGGAGTCCGCCCGCGCGACGTACCTGGAGGCGGCCAGGCGCAAGGATCGCGGGCTGCCGTTCGGGCGGCAGGCGTCCATCGCCAAGCTGGTCGCCACGGACGCGGCGATGAAGGTGACCACGGACGCCGTGCAGGTGCTCGGCGGGTACGGCTACACCCGCGACTTCCCCGTCGAGCGGTACATGCGCGAGGCCAAGGTGATGCAGATCTTCGAGGGCACCAACCAGATCCAGCGGATGGTGATCGGCCGTCACCTCGCCCGCGACGCCGGCTGAGCCCTCAGTACGGCCAGGATCCGTGCGGTCCCGGCATGCCCGCCGTCGCGGCGCCGCGGTCCTTGGCCGAGTTCCTCCGCATCAGCAGGATCACCAGGAAGGCGATGAGGGCCGCGCACCCGAGGAACATCCCCGCGATGAAGGCCAGCCCCATGTAGCCGTAGGAGGTGTCGTCCGGCACGATCCGCACGATCCCGGCGGTGCCCTCGCAGGTCAGCTCGGGCCTGCCGGACAGCGTGGCGGTGAAGGACGCCGCCCAGCGGTATCCGGGGGGCGGCGTGGCGGCCCAGGAGTTCTCCCTGGTCAGCTCGACGGGCCCGGGATCCTCGTTCGGGTAGGCCACCGTGCAGCTCGTGGGCGGGGGGTCGCCGTCGCGCACGAAGATGAAGTAGTTGTAGCCGCCGGTCACCTCGACCGGGATCCCCTCGCGGGCGTCGCCGAACGCCGGGGGACCGTTCGCGGCCTGCGATTCGTCCCAGTTGACGGCGATCACCGCGACCACGAAGATCACCGCGATGGCCAGCAGCGCGGCGGGCAGCACGAACCAGCCGGCGCCGGGCCGGATCCGCGGCGGCTCCGAGGGCGGAGGAGGCCCCACAGGTAGATCGGACCCTGGCCACATGGGCGACCCCCGAATCTCTGTTGTTTTACGCAAATATGGCAGAGAAATCCGGTCCCTGCCATGCGCCCCACCGGCCGGAAGGTTCCGGTCACGCCCCGAACGGCTACCGTTACTAGGGAGTAACGGTTACTAGGCAGTAGTACCGCGTACGGGAGACAGCATGGCACTCAGGGACCGCTGGCCCGCCGCGCCGATCCGGATCCCCCGCCCCCGTCCGCTGCGGCGCTACCACGTCGAACGCGACCTCCCCATCAGCATGAACGACGGGGTGACGCTGCTGGCCGACCGGTACGTGCCCGCCGGGATGGACCGTCCCTCGCCCACCATCCTGGTCCGCACGCCCTATGGGAGGCGCGGCCCGGCCGCCGTCGCCGCCGGGCTGCCGTTCGTCCCGTTCGGGTTCCAGCTGCTCGTCCAGAGCGCCCGCGGCACGTTCGGCTCGGAGGGCGAGTTCGACCCGCTCGGCAGCGAGCGCGAGGACGGCCTCGCCACCGTGGAATGGCTGCGGAACCAGCCGTGGTTCAACGGGTCGTTCGCCGCCTACGGCGCCAGCTACCTGGGGTACTCCGCCTGGGCGCTGGCCGCGGAGGCGGGCCCGGAGCTGAAGGCGATGTCCCTGCAGATCACCGCCTCCACGTTCAGGGACGCGGCGTACATCGGCGGGAGCTTCGCGCTGGAGTCCACCCTGACCTGGACCGACCTCACCCACCGGCAGCGGCGGCCGCTCGGGATGGTCACCGGGCCGCTGCTGTCGCGGCGCCGGGTCGCCCGCGCCGCCCTCACCGGACGTCCCCTGGGCGAGCTGGACGTGGTCACCGGCGGCGCCACCATGCGGTTCTACCAGGACATCCTCGCCGCCCACCACGACCCGGGCTCCGCCTACTGGCTCGACCGCGACTTCAGCGGGACGGTCGGCCGGGTCGGCGCGCCCGTCACCCTGCTCGGCGGCTGGTACGACGTCTTCCTGCCCTGGCAGATCAAGGACTATCTCGCGTTGCGCGGCGCGGGCCACCGTCCCTACCTCACGATCGGCCCGTGGTGGCACACCGACGCCCGGCACGGACTGGTGTCCTTCCGCGAGTCGCTGGCCTGGTTCCGCGCGCACCTGCTCGGCGACTTCTCCGGGCTGCGCGACAACCCCGTCCGGATCTACGTCACCGGGGCGCGGGAGTGGCGCGAGTACGACGACTGGCCCCCGCCCGGAATGGAGCAGCGGCGCTGGCACCTGCACGCGGGCGGCGGGCTCGGCGAGGACGGGCCGCGGCCCGCGCCGCCCAGCCGCTACCGGTTCGAGCCCGCCAGGCCCACGCCCGCCCTCGGCGGGCCCAGGATCCTGGGAAGCTCCCGTCCCGTCGACAACCGGCCCCTGGAACGGCGCGAGGACGTGCTGGTGTTCTCCTCCCCCGTCCTGAAGGACGACCTGGAGGTGATCGGCCCGGTCGCGGCCGACCTGTTCGTCCGGTCCAGCCGGGAGCACACCGACTTCATCGTCCGGCTCTGCGACGTGGCGCCCGACGGGACGTCCCGCAACGTGTGCGAGGGCGGCCTGCGCCTGGACCCGGGCCGTTCCGTCGCCACCGAGGCCGTCGGCTACAAGGACGTGGGCACCGAGGGCGTCCGGCGGGTGGCGATCGACCTGTGGCCGGCCGGGCACAGGTTCCGGCGGGGGCACCGCGTCCGGGTGCACGTGACCAGCGGCGCGTACCCGAAGGTGGCGGCCAACCCGGGCACCGGGGAGCCGATCGCCACCGCCCGCATGTCCGTCCCGGCCCGGCAGGAGGTCTTCCACGACCCCGACCACCCCTCGGCGATCCTGCTCCCGGTCGTCCGGCGCTCCGCCGAGACCGTCTCCCCCGCCCCGCACGAGGAGAACGGGCCGGGCCCCGACCACGGCCGGGGCATGCGGGGCCGGTGACCTAGCGGACGGGATGGCCCGCGTCTTCGAGGGCGTGCTTCACCTCGGGGATCGTGAGCTCGCCGAAGTGGAACACGCTGGCCGCCAGGACGGCGTCGGCGCCCGCGGCGATGGCGGGGGCGAAGTGCTCCACCGCGCCCGCGCCGCCGCTGGCGATCACCGGGACGGTGACGGCCTCGCGGACGCGGCGCAGCATCTCCAGGTCGAAGCCGTTCTTGGTGCCGTCGGCGTCCATCGAGTTGAGCAGGATCTCCCCCACACCCAGGTCCTCGGCGCGGCGCGCCCACTCGATCGCGTCGATGCCCGTGCCTCTGCGGCCCCCGTGGGTGGTGACCTCGAAGCCGGAGGGCGTCCCCTCGGCGCGGCGGGCGTCCACGGACAGGACGACGCACTGGGAGCCGAAGCGGTGCGCGGCCTCGCGGAGGAACTCGGGTCGGGCGATGGCGGCGGTGTTGATGGACACCTTGTCGGCCCCGGCGCGCAGGAGCCTGTCGACGTCCTCGACGGTGCGGACGCCGCCGCCGACGGTGAGGGGGATGAAGACCTGCTCGGCGGTGCGCCGCACCACGTCGTAGGTGGTGGAACGGTCGCCGCTGGACGCCGTGATGTCCAGGAACGTGAGCTCGTCGGCGCCCTCCGCGTCGTACCGGCGGGCCAGCTCGACGGGGTCGCCCGCGTCCCGCAGGTTCTGGAAGTTCACGCCCTTCACCACGCGCCCGGCGTCCACGTCCAGGCACGGGATCACCCGTACCGCAACGCTCACGACGTCCTCCTGTACGCCTCGACCTCGACCTCGACCAGCATGCGCGGGTCGATCAGGCCCGCCACCACCACCATCGTGGCCGCCGGGCGGACGTGCTGGAACAGGCTGCCGTGCGCCCGGCCGACCTCGGCGGAGTCACCGGCCCTGGTGATGTACATGCGGGTCCGGACGACGTCGTTGCGGGTCAGGCCGAGCCGTTCCAGCGACCACAGCGCGATCTGGAAGGCGGTCCTGGTCTGCTCGTACGGGTCGCCGGGGTGGACGACCTTGCCCTCCACGGTGGCGGTGCAGCCCGCGACCAGCGCCAGGTCCCCCGCCAGCACGGCGCGGGAGTAGCCGAACTCGTCCTCCCAGGGCCCGTCCGAGGAGAGCCGCTCGATCACCTGACCGCCTCAAGGGCCTGCTGGAGCGTGAACGCCCGCGCGTACAGGGCCTTGCCGACGATCGCGCCCTCGACGCCCTCCGGGACGAGTGCGGCGAGGGCGCGCAGGTCGTCCAGGGACGACACGCCGCCGGACGCGACGACGGGCTTGTCGGTACGGGAGCAGACCTCGCGCAGCAGCTCGGTGTTGGGACCCCGCAGGGTACCGTCCTTGGTCACGTCGGTGACGACGTAACGCGGGCAGCCGTCCTTCTCCAGGCGTTCCAGGACCTCCCACAGGTCGCCGCCCTCACGCGTCCAGCCGCGGGCGGCCAGGGTGGTGCCGCGCACGTCCAGGCCGACCGCGATCCTGTCCCCGTACGCGCCGATGATCCGGCGGCACCACTCGGGGTTCTCCAGCGCGGCCGTGCCGATGTTGACCCGCGCGCACCCGGTGGACAGCGCGGCCTCCAGGGACGCGTCGTCCCGGATGCCGCCGGACAGCTCGACCTTCACCTCCAGCCGCCCGGTCACCTCGGCCAGCAGCTCCCGGTTGGAGCCGCGCCCGAACGCCGCGTCCAGGTCGACCAGATGGATCCACTCAGCCCCCGCCTCCTGCCAGGCCAGGGCGGCCTCCAGCGGCGACCCGTAGGAGGTCTCGGTGCCGACCTCGCCCTGGACCAGGCGCACGGCCTGGCCGTCGGCGACGTCGACGGCGGGAAGGAGAGTGAGAGTCATGCGCAAACCTTACCGGTGGGGCGTGGAGCAGACGGGAGCGGGCGGATCACGGGCCGGTGCCCGTCAGGGCAGGGTGGCCAGCCAGTTCTCCAGCAGCGTGGCGCCGGCGTCGCCGGACTTCTCCGGGTGGAACTGCGTCGCGCACAGCGGCCCGTTCTCGACCGCGGCGACGAACCGGTCGCCGTGCTCGGACCAGGTGACCAGCGGCGGCTTGATCAGGCCGGACGGGTCGCCGGGCAGCTCCCAGCGGCGCACCGCGTAGGAGTGGACGAAGTAGAACCGGGTGCCGGGATCGAGCCCGCCGAACAGCCGCGTGCCCTCGGGCGCCTCGACGGTGTTCCAGCCCATGTGCGGGACGACGGGCGCCTCCAGCCGCTCGACGGTGCCCGGCCACTCGGCGCAGCCCTCGGTGGTGACGCCGTGCTCGATGCCCTTGGCGAACAGGATCTGCATGCCCACGCAGATGCCGAGCACGGGGCGTCCCCCGGCGAGACGGCGCCCGATGATCTGGTCGCCGCGCACCGACAGCAGGCCCTCCATGCACGCGGCGAACGCGCCCACGCCCGGGACGATCAGGCCGTCGGCGTTCAGCGCCGCGTCCCGGTCGGGCGTGACGGTCACCTCCACGCCGTGCCGCGCCACCGCGCGCTCGGCGGAGCGCAGGTTGCCCGAGCCGTAGTCCAGGATGACGATCTTCTTGGTCACGGTCGCGGCGCTCCCGCGGTGAAGTCGAGGCCGCCGGTGGACACGGTTACAGCGCCCCCTTCGTCGACGGGATGCCCCGCACCTTGGGGTCGTAGGCGACCGCGTCGCGCAGCGCCCGCGCCAGGGCCTTGAACTGGGCCTCGACGATGTGGTGCGCGTTGCGCCCGTACGGGACGTGGACGTGCAGCGCCACCTGCGCGTTCGCCACGAACGACTCCAGGATGTGCCGGGTCAGCGTCGTGTCGTACTCGGGGCCGATCATCGGCGCCATGCCCTCGGGCTCGCTGTGCACCAGGTAGGGGCGGCCGGACACGTCCACGGTGACCTGCGCCAGCGCCTCGTCCAGCGGGATCGAGGCGTCGGCGAAGCGGCGGATGCCCGCCTTGTCGCCCAGCGCCTGCCGGAACGCCTGCCCGAGCGCGATGGCGGTGTCCTCGATGGTGTGGTGGCTGTCGATGTACAGGTCGCCGGAGGTCTTGACGGTCAGGTCGAACGACCCGTGCTTGCCGAGCTGCGCCAGCATGTGGTCGAAGAAGCCGACGCCGGTGGCGACGTCCACCACGCCCGTGCCGTCCAGGTCGATCTCCACCAGGACCTGGGTCTCCTTGGTCCCGCGTTCCACACGGCCCTTGCGGTGTGTCACAGCCGTCACAGGCTCTCCTTGATCGCGTTCCGGAAGGCGGCCATCTCCTCCGGGGTGCCGACGCTCACCCGCAGCCACCCGGGCGGGCCCACCTGCCGGATCAGCACTCCCTTGCCGAGCAGCGCCCGCCACACCCGGTCGCGGTCGGGGAAGCGCCCGAACAGGACGAAGTTGGCGTCGGAGTCGGCCACCTCGAAGCCCTCACCGCGCAGCCACGCCACCAGGTCGTCGCGCTCGCGGCGCAACATGCCGACGGTGCTCAGCAGGTCCGCCTCGTGCGCGATGGCGGTGCGGGCCACGGCCTGGGTGACCGCGGACAGATGGTACGGCATCCGCACCAGTTGCAGCGCGTCCACCACGGCGGGGTCGGCCGCCAGGTAGCCGAGGCGGGTGCCGGCCATGGCGAACGCCTTCGACATCGTCCGGGTCACGATCAGCCGCGGGCGGCCGGGCAGCAGCGTCAGCGCGGACGGGGTGCCGGCACGGCGGAACTCGGCGTACGCCTCGTCCACCACGACCATGCCGGGCGCCGCGGCCAGCACCGCCTCGATCGTCTCCAGCGGCAGCGCGGTGCCGGTCGGGTTGTTGGGCGAGGTGAGGAACACCACATCGGGACGGTGCTCCTCGACCGCGGCGACGGCGCGCCCCGGGTCGAGGCCGAAGTCCTCGTCGCGGCGCGCGTCGATCCACCGGGTGCCGGACACCCGGGTGATGATCGGGTGCATCGAGTACGACGGCTCGAAGCCGACGACGCTGCGCCCCGGGCCGCCGAACGCCTGGAGGATCTGCAGCAGGATCTCGTTGGACCCGTTGGCCGCCCACACATGGCGGGCCGTCAGCCCGGCGCCCGGGGTGTCGCCGTTGAGGAACGCCGCCAGGTCCTCGCGCAGCGCCATGGCGTCGCGGTCGGGGTAGCGGTTGAGGCCGCCCGCCACGTCCGCCACGGCCTCGGCGAGCGCCTTCACCAGCCGGTCGGACGGCGGGTAGGGGTTCTCGTTGGTGTTCAGGGCCACCGGGACGTCCAGCTGCGGCGCCCCGTACGGCTCGCGCCCCCGCAGGTCGTCGCGGATGGGCAGGTCGTTCAGGGACGTCATGGGGCGGGGACCTCCCAGTCGAACCGGGCCTTCAGGGCGGCGCCGTGGGCGGGCAGGTCCTCGGCCTCGGCCAGCGTGACCACGCGCGCGGTGGCCTCGGCCAGCGCGGCCCGGTCGTACTCCACGACGTGGATGCCGCGCAGGAACGACTGGACCGACAGGCCCGAGGAATGGCAGGCGCAGCCGCCGGTCGGCAGGACGTGGTTGGACCCGGCCAGGTAGTCGCCCAGCGACACCGGCGCGTGCGGCCCGATGAAGATCGCGCCCGCGTTGCGCACCCGGGCCGCGACCTCGCGGGCGTCCGCGGTCTGGATCTCCAGGTGCTCGGCCGCGTAGGCGTCGGCGACCGTCAGGCCGTCGTCCAGCCCGTCCACCAGCACGATCCCGGACTGGCGCCCGGCCAGCGCCGCGGTGATCCGCTCGGCGTGCCTGGTGCGGGCGACCTGCCCCTTGAGCTCGGTCTCGACCGCGTCCGCCAGCTCCGCCGAGTCGGTGATCAGCACGGCGGCGGCCAGCGTGTCGTGCTCGGCCTGGCTGATCAGGTCGGCGGCCACGTGCACCGGATCGGCGGTCCGGTCCGCCAGGATCGCGATCTCCGTGGGACCCGCCTCGGAGTCGATCCCGATGACGCCCTTGAGCAACCGCTTGGCCGCCGCCACGTACACGTTCCCGGGGCCGGTCACCAGGTCCACGGGCGGGCAGTCCTCGGTGCCGTAGGCGAACATCGCGATCGCCTGGGCGCCGCCCGCCGCGTACACCTCGTCCACGCCGAGCAGCGCGCACGCCGCCAGGATCGCCGGGTGCGGAAGCCCGTCCCCCTGCGCGGGCGACGTCACGGCCAGGGACTCCACCCCGGCCTCCTGCGCGGGCACCACGTTCATGATCACGCTGGACGGGTAGACGGCGTTGCCGCCCGGCACGTACAGCCCGACCCGGCGCACCGGCACCCACCGCTCGGTGACCGTCCCGCCCGGCACCACCTGCGTGGTCACGTCCTCGCGCCGCTGGTCGCGGTGGACGAGCCGGGTCCGCCGGATGGCCTCCTCCAGCGCGTCCCGCAGGCCCGGATCGAGCGCCGCGAGCGCGTCCCGCACCGCCTGGGCGGGCACCCGGACGCTCTCCAGCCTCACCCCGTCGAACCGCTCGGTGTACTCCCGGACGGCCTCCGAGCCCCTATGCCGCACGTCCTCGCAGATGGGCCGCACCTTCTCCAGGGCGGCCTCGACGTCGAGCTCGGCACGGGGCAGCACGGAACGCAGCTCGCCGCCCTTGGGCAACGACCCGCGCAGATCGATCCGGGAAATCACCGCTCCAGCTTATCGACAGAATGGCATCGGCCCTGCGCCGGTCGGCTACGCGGTCGCCTTGAGGGCGCCGTCCAGGATGGTGGCGGCCTTGCCGGAGAGGAGGACGCGGTCGCCGCGCAGCTCGGTGCGGACGTGGCCGCCTCGTGCGGACGCCTGGTAGCCGGTGAGCGTGGCGCGGTTCAGCTTGGACGTCCAGTACGGGGCCAGGGCGCAGTGGGCGGAGCCGGTGACCGGATCCTCGTCGACGCCGACGCGGGGGGCGAAGACGCGGGACACGAAGTCGTACCCGGCGCCCGGCGCGGCCTGGGCGGTGACGATGACGGCGCGGGCGTCGACGGCGGACAGGCCGGTGATGTCCGGGGCGAGCTTGCGCACCACGTCCTCGCCCGGGACCTCCACCAGCAGGTCGTTCTGGGCGTTGCGGCCCGTCCAGCCCGGCCGGACGCCGAGCGCGCCGGCCAGGCCGCCGGGAACGGGGGCCGGGGCGGGCGGGACGGCGGGGAAGTCCATCTCCAGCAGGCCGCCCGCGCCGGGGGCGACGGTCAGGACGCCGCTGCGCAGGGTGCGGAACCGGATCGGCCCGGCGGGCGGGACGGTGGCGGCCTCGTACAGGGCGTGCGCGGCGGCCAGGGTGGCGTGCCCGCACAGCCCGATCTCGACCTCGGGGGTGAACCAGCGCAGCTCGAAATCGGCACCGGCGTCGCCGTCCAGGGGGCGGACGAACGCCGTCTCGGAGTGCCGCATCTCGGCCGCGACCCGCTGCATCCACGCGGGGTCCGCGGGAGCGTCCAGCAGGCAGACTCCCGCCGGGTTGCCGGCGAACGGGCGATCGGTGAAGGCGTCGATGACGAAGATCCGCATGCCCCCGAGGCTAGGCGTGCCGGGCGCCGGAGCGCAGGGCCCGGCCCGGCTCGCCGGGCGTGTCTTCAGATGGTGACGATGCCGGCGATAGCAAGATCATCATTCTCGGGCGTATCCTGGTCCGAGGAGCGCTCTCGACGAACGCACGCCAGAGGCGAGGGTGGGGATGCGGTGACCGAGCTGCTTCCTCTGTTCCCCCTGGGCACGGTCCTCTTCCCGGGCCTGGTCCTCCCTCTGCATCTGTTCGAGGAGCGGTACCGGCTGCTCATCCGCGACCTGATGGAACGGCCCAAGCCGTGGCGGCTCGGCGTGGTCGGCATCGAGGTCGGGCACGAGGTCGGCGACACCGCGGGGCTGCGGCTGGCCGGGGTCGGCTGCGTGGCCGAGGTGCACGGCGTGAACGGGCGCCCGGACGGCCGGTTCGACATCGTCACCATCGGCGCCGACCGGTTCCGCGTCAAGCGGCTCGACCGCGGCCTCCCGTACCTGCGCGGCGAGGTGGAGTTCCTGCCCGAGGAGGCGGGCGCCGACCCCGGGCCGCTCGCCCACCGGGCCCGGCTGCTCTTCCAGCTGTACCGGCACCGGCTGGCCGCCGTCGCCGCGGACGTGGTCGAGCCCGTCGACCTTCCCGACGACCCGGTGCGGCTGTCGTACCTGATCGCCTCGGCCGTGGTGCTGGACGGGCACGAGAAGCAGCGGCTGCTGGAGGCCGAGGACGCCGCCCTGCGCCTGCGCGCCGAACACGACCTGCTGGCGCGCGAGAACCGGCTGCTCAACGGCCTGGCGACCGTCCCGGCCGGCCAGTTCCTCGACACCTCGGTCCATCCCAACTGAAATCGGGTGGGCCCCCGGCGGTCGTCGCGGGCAGGATGGCGCGCATGGGTTCACGCAAGTCCAAGGGAGGGCAGGGCACGCCGGCCACGCTCGCCGCGGCCAAGGCGAAGATCGCGTTCACGCTGCATCCGTACGAGCCGGACCCGGCCGCCGAGTCGTACGGCGCGGCGGCGGCGCGGGCGCTGGGCGTGCCGCCCGAGCGGGTCTTCAAGACGCTGCTGGCCGAGGTGGACGGGGCGCTCACGGTGGCGGTCGTCCCGGTGTCGGGATCGCTGGACCTGAAGGCGCTCGCCGCGGCGGCCGGCGGCAAGAAGGCGCGGATGGCCGACGCCAAGGACGCGGAGCGCGCCACCGGGTACGTCGTGGGCGGGATCAGCCCGCTGGGGCAGCGCCGCACGCTGCCGACCGTGGTGGACGAGTCGGTGTCAGGGTTCCCGACCGTCTACGTCTCCGCCGGCCGGCGCGGCCTGCAGATCGAGCTCGCGCCCGCCGACCTCGTCCGCCTCACCGCCGCGACGCTTGCGGCCATCGCCCGGGGGTAGCCGCCTGACCACCAGCTCCAGCAGCTCGTAGGCCAGGACCGACAGCACCGGCCAGAACACCACGATGCCGGTCGCGCGCAGCTGCGCCGCCCCGGTGACCAGCCGCCCGTCGGGGGCGCGCCGCACCGCGCGCTGGAAGCCGTCCAGCCCGATGTGGTGGCCGAGCCGCCAGGCCAGCAGGGACGCGGCCAGCCCGCCGGCCGCCAGCCCGAACAGCAGCGGCAGGTCGTTGTCCCGGCCGCCGGCGAGGTACGCGGCGATCCCGCAGGCCAGGCCCGCGATCACGGCGATCAGCGCGAACCGGCCGTCCGTCGCGATGGGCGCCTGGCCTTCCGGATCGGCCAGCACGGCCTGACCTCGGATAACGATGTAGGTCACCTTGGGGGAGATCTCCGCCCACAACAGCCCGGCGGGGAGGCCGAGGAGTGCGATGATCGCAGTGGTGACCGCCCAGGTCCGTAAGGTGCCCTTGGTCGGTCCCCGCACTGCCCACGCTCCTTCGACTGCCGCCCCGGACACAACCCGAGCGGTGACACAGCCTAGTGGCTCCGGCCGTGCCGCCCGAGGGCCGTGCCTCCCGCCGGGGCGGTCCGCAGACAACCGAACGGTGTCCGATTCCCGCCGCAGAGCGGCCCGATTCTCTGAGATAATGTGCCCGACATGTCCGGATTCAGCCCCGCGTTCCAACGCCTCGGCGCCGCCCTCGCCGCGGTCGTGCTCCAACAGCAGGAGACGCTGGCCGAGTTCCTGCCGCGCGAGGACTGGAGCGCCGACCTGACCGCCCGCACCTACACCAGCGGCGGGGTCACGGTGCAGGTGTCACTGCTCGGCAGCTACGCCGCGCGCGAGCGCACCTGGTTGTGGGGCTGGGCCAACCCGCAGTTCGGCGACGACCATCCGGCGGTGGAGCCGATCCTGGCCATCCGCGGCCTCGGCCGGCGGCTCGGCATCCCCGAGTTCACCACCCCCGAGGTGGACCTCGGCTGGTACGAGGGACCGGCCGGGCACGGCGGCGAGCTGATCGCGATGGCCGCGGGCGGCGTGCTGGGCGGCGGCGGCTACATCGGCGCGGGCTACGAGGGCGGCTCGGCCTACCTGCACGTGGACGACCCGCAGGCCCCGCCCGCCGCCTGGGACCCCGTCCCGGTCCCCCGCCTGCTGATGAACGCGGTGAGCCTGTTCCCCCGCGAGCCCCGGCTCACCCTGGCCCGGTTCCTGAGCCGGCACCGCGTCCCGTACCGGGAGCGCGAGGGGCTGACCGAGATCAGCCTTCCGGGCGGCGGGATCGCCCGCGCCCACTTCGACGGCCTGGGCCGCTTCGTCAACTGGCAGGCCGACCTGACCCCGGCCACCCTTTGAACCGTTCCGGCCCCAGAATCGGGACCGGCAGCGCCCATCAGATCATTGGGCGACCGCGCTGGCGCCGAACAGACTCTTGACGTCACCGAAGAAAGCGCTGGACGGCTGCACCTGGTACTCGGCCAGGTCGAACAGCTTGCCGCGACCCGCGTGCTGCATGTACGCCAGGTGGACGGGCGCGTCCCCCGGGTGAGCCCGCAGGATGCGCTTGAGTTCCCGGACCGATTCGGGATTGATCTTGGTATGCGAAACGCTGATCACTACCGGTGGTTCCTTGCCGGTGGCAGCCGATACGTCCAAGACCTCCATTTCCTGGGCGTTCAGGGAGACCGAGCCGTCGCGCTCATTGATCCGCCCAAGGACGCTGATGACCGCGTCCGGCGCCAGCAGGTGCGCGTAGAGTTGGTAGGACGAAGGGAAGAACAGGACCTCGATTCCGCCGTCGAGGTCTTCGAGGTTGACGATCGCCCAGGAGTTGCCCTGCTTGGTGACCTTGCGGGTCAGACCTGAGATCAGCCCGGCGAGCCGGACCGTCCCCTGCCTGCCGCCCTGGCTGACCTCGGCGGTGGTGGCGTCGCGGTTGCGTTCGAGGATGCGTTCGGCGCCGTCCAGCGGGTGACTGGAAACGTAGAGGCCGAGCATCTCCCGCTCGAAACTCAGCAGGGTGGCCTTGTCCCATTCGGCATCGTCGGGGACGGTCACCGCCAAAGATGAGGCGGCGGAGTCTTCGGTGTCGAGGCCACCGAAGAGGCTGTCCTGACCGTGTGCCGAGTTCTTCTTTTCGGAGATGACCGAGTCGATGGCCTGTTCATGAACCAATAGCAACCCACGGCGCTGGTGCCCGAGCGAGTCGAACGCACCGGCCTTGATGAGCGATTCCACGGCACGCTTGTTACACACCTGCATGGGGACCTTTGCGAGGAAATCCGAGAAATCAGTGTAGGCGCCATGCTCAGTGCGTCCAGTGATGATGCCCTCGACGACGTTCTCACCGACATTGCGGATGGCTCCCAGCCCGAACCGGACGTCCTCACCGACAGCGACGAACCGGGCCTGGGACTCGTTCACATCCGGGGGCATCACCTTGACCTTCATGCGGCGGCATTCACCCAGGTAGACGGCCATCTTGTCCTTATTGTCACCGACCGAGGTCAGCAGCGCCGCCATGTACTCGGCCGGGTAGTTGGCCTTCATATAGGCGGTCCAGTACGCCACCATCCCGTACCCGGCGGTGTGTGACTTGTTGAACCCGTACTGCGAGAAGGGCACCAGGACGTCCCAGACCGCTGTGGCCGCCTCCAGCGAGTAGCCCTTCTTCTGCATGCCTTCGGAGAAGATGGCCCACTGCTTGTCCATCTCCTCCTTCTTCTTCTTGCCCATCGCGCGGCGCAGCAGGTCGGCGCCGCCCAGGGTGTATCCGGCGAGTTGCTGTGCGATGGCCATGACCTGCTCCTGGTAGACCACCAGGTGGAAGGTATTGCCCAGGATCGGCTCCAAGGCGTCCTTCAGTTCGGGATGGATCGGGGTGATCTCCTGCTGGCCGGCTTTGCGAAGCGCGTAGTTGACGTGCGCGTTCGCGCCCATCGGACCCGGCCGTCCCAGTGCCAGGATGGCGGAGACGTCCTCGAACCGGGTCGGGGACATCAGTTTGGTCAGGTCGCGCATCATCGAGGAGTCGAGCTGGAATACACCCAGGGTGTGCCCGTCCCGCAACAGCTTGAAGGTCGGCTCGTCATCCATGGGGATCTCGGTCAGTGAGACCTCCACCCCACGGTTGCTCTTCACATTGTCGATGGCGTCGCCCAGGATCGTCAGGTTTCGGAGCCCGAGGAAGTCCATCTTCAGGGCCCCGAGCTCCTCACAGGAGGGGCCGTCGAAGCCAGTGATCCTCGCTCCGTCGTCGGGCCTCTGGTGAATGGGCATCACCTCGATGAGCGGCTCGGACGACAGGATGACACCTGCGGCGTGCACGCCGGTACCGCGGGTGAGGCCCTCGATCCCCAACGCGGTGTCCATGACCCTTTTCACATCGACGTCGTCGGCGTAGAGCTGGCGTAGTTCGGTCGCCTCGCCGTAGCGGGGGTGGCTCTCGTCGAACACCGCCGACAGGGGGATTTCCTTACCTGCCGCCGCCGGGGGAAACGCCTTGGTGATGCGGTCGCCGAGCGCGAAGGGCAGCCCGTGGATGCGACAGGAGTCCTTCACCGCCGCCTTGGACTTGATCGTCATGTAAGTGATGATCAAGCTGACGTTGTCCTCACCGTACTTCTCGGTGACATAGCGGATCATCTGGTCGCGCTGGCGGTCGTCGAAGTCGAGGTCGACATCGGGCATGCTCACGCGCTCGGGATTGAGGAACCGTTCGAAGATCAGCCCATGCTCGAGCGGGTCAAGATCGGTGATGTCTGTGACGTAGGCCACCATTGACCCGGTGGCACTTCCTCGGCCGGGGCCGAGCCAGATCCCGTTGTTCTTGGCGTACCGGCAGATGTCGGACACCACCAGGAAGTATCCGGGGAACCCCATGCTGTCGATGACGCCGAGCTCGTACTCGATGCGTTCGATGACTTCGGCGGGCACCGGGTCGCCGAACCGCCTCACCGCCCCCGCCATCGCTTCCTTGCGCAACCAGGAAGACTCGGTCTCTCCCTCGGGAATGGGGAACTTGGCCGCCAGATCCCGGCGGGCGAACACCTCGTCGTACGGCTCGATCATCTCGGCGACCAGAAGCGTGTTCCGGCACCCTTCCAGCCACACGTCGGATCCGTCGATCGCGCGCATCTCGTCGGCGGTCTTGAGGTAGTAGCCACTGCCGCCGAACCGAAACCTGTCCGGTTCCGTGATCAGGCTCTGCGTACCAACGCACAGCAGGGCGTCATGCGCCTCGGCCTGGTCTTCAGTGACGTAGTGGGAGTCGTTGGTGACCAGCGGAGGGATGCCCAGCCTACGGGAGATTTCCAGCAGGTCGTCACGAACGCGGCGCTCCAGCGGCAGGCCGTGGTCCATCAACTCCAGGAAATAGTTCTCCTTGCCGAAGATCTCCTGGTAGCGCCCAGCGGTTTTGAGCGCCTCGTCGAACTGACCGAGCCGCAATCGCGTCTGGACGGCGCCCGAAGGACAGCCGGTCGTGGCGATGACGCCTTTGCCGTGCTCGGCGAACAGCTCGTCGTCCATCCGGGGCCACTTGCGGTAGTGGCCCTCCAGCGAGGCGAGAGACGCCATCTTGAACAGGTTCCGCAGGCCCGGGGCGTCCTTCGCCCACATCGTCTTGTGGAGGTAGGAACCCGAAGCGGAGACGTCGCCGCCTTCCCCGGTCTGCTCGTTGGTCTTCTTCTGGTGCGGCTCGCCCCACAGGACGGGCTTCTTGTGGAAGCGCGACTCGGGAGCGACGTATGCCTCGATGCCCAAGATGGGCTTGATGTCGACCTTACGCGCGGCCTTCCAGAACTCGTACGCCCCGAACATGTTGCCGTGGTCGCTCATCGCCACTGCGGGCATCTCGAGCTCGGCCGCCTTCGACACCAGCGGCGACACCTTGGCGGCGCCGTCCAGCATCGAGTACTCGGTGTGAACATGCAGGTGAACGTACGAGTCGGTCAACGCTAAGCGCCTCTCCTGTGTAGCTGCCGTCTCTTCGGCTGAGCCGAGCCTACGGCGGCTGACGGGACGAGGGGTACTCGTGACCCGCCGCGTCGCGAATTGACATGAATCCACTCGGCTGTCAGGAACAGCGGACGCCGCGTCCCGCACGCATGGGCAACGCGGGACGCGGCGCTGCGATCGTTCAGGACGCGGACGGGGTACCAGTCTCGGCGGAGACGGTGACCGTAGCCTCCGCGCGGAGAGCGTAGTTGTCCTGCATTCCCTTGTCACAGGACGTCTCGGGGATCAGCAGGCCCTTGCTGGTGGCATCGAGGAACGCGCCGATCTCGTCGTCGTCCAGGCCGAATCCGAGACCGGGCGCCGCGAGCCGCAGACTGGCGGAGGCGCGCTCGTTGGGTTGGATGGTCATGGGCCGATACCCCTTTCTTAGAACGGGTACTGCAATGCCCGGTGCGGTCACCGGGCGGGCTTGGAAGAGGCGAACGCAGCGACGACGTACTGGCCGCGCTCCAGCGGGACGACGGCATGGGTGAGCCAGCCCGGAATGACCAGGTGCGCTCCGGGGGTGGGCGGGGTCATGATCTGCCGTCCCCACGGCAGGCCGGGCATCGCCGTCATCTCTGATCCCGCGCGTGGGTCTGAGATGGCCAAGGACCCTGACTCGGCGTGCCCCGGGGTACCCCCGGCGGCCAGCAGGCACCAGCCGATCAGTGCGGCGGGATGCCCCGCCGCAGGAACGTCGTAGCCATGCCGCCAGACCTGAATCTGCAAATCCACGTCCCCTACTTCGACGGCGGGCATAGGGACTTCGGACAGCGCGGTGAAGGATGCGCGGAACTCTGCGGCAAGCTCTTCGATGTCGTCGAGGACGTCGCCGGGCGGCAGGATCTCCAGCGGCGGGCCATCCGCACCGATCCGATCCAAACCGTCACCCGTGATACCGGTGAGCTCGATCGACGTGATGATGGCGGGCGTCGGCCAGTGCCGGGTCACCGTGCCTGCGGGCCCCCTCACGGACCGAGTCTTCGTCGCGGTCATGACATCGCCGTCCACTTCTCGCGGTAGCCGACGTTCCAGGCGATCGCGATCCGCAGGTCGCTGTCGGAGGCGGTGGCACGGACCTGGTGCGGTTGCCAGCCGGGGAAGGCGACCATGCGGCCGGGACGCGGCGCGAACCGGACGGTCCCGGGCGACGCGGCACGGGCGATAGCGGCCGGACGCGGGTCGAGCATCTGCAGATAACCGGCGCCTTCCTCCTTTTCGCCGGTGTCGGCTGCGATGTAGAGCACGCCGGACCAGGCCGAGTCGTGATGGGTGTGAGGTCGTAGCGAGCCGCCCGAGCGGTACACCACCGCCCAGCCTTCCATGTCGATGGCGTGCTCGCCGATCTCTTCGGCCGCCGTGCCGAGTACGTCGGTGGTCAGTGCGGTGACGGCGGTCAAGATCTCCCCCCGAACCCAGTCAATGGACGGGTGGTCCCAAGTGAGGAGGGTCTGGGACGACTTGATCGCGTCGATTCCCCCGAAGTCCGCGGCCTGCGGGTCGGTCTTCTCCTTCTCCAGGATCAGTTCGCGCAGAACGGGCAGGTGCTCATCGGCACCCGGGCAGTCGGCTTGATAGATCGGGCATTTCCACAGCCCGAAGACTCGGCGGCCTCCGCGCGCCGTCGACGGGTCGATCCGATCGGTGACCTGCGTCACGATGACCTCTCCTCCAATCCGTTAAGGGCCGCGCCCAGGCGTTCCGCCAGGCGAGTCCCGGCATCGGTCAGCCCATGGGCTGATTCCAAGCACGCGTTGCCGTATCCAATGAGGTGTTCGATCCGGCCGCGTGGTCCATCACAGCTGGCGCGATAAAGTCGAATCAGCGCTGCCGCCACGTGCGCGGCGCCCAATACCTCGTCCGGTGCCCGACCCGGAGTGCCTGAGGGCAGCGTGACCTCCTCGGCCTGCGGGTCTGCCAGCGTCCACAACTCTTGGACGAGGTACAGCCACTGGTGGCACAGCTCATGCACCAGTTGCTCGCGTAATTCTCTTTCACTGACGAACGCGGCCTCCGCGAGGAGCACATGCTGAGGCCACATACGCGACGACGCAGAAATAGCACCTCTTGACGGGGACAGCAGGGCGTACCGAACAGGCAACGCCAGCAGCGGAACCCACTCCGGGAGCAAGTTTCCGATTTTCTCCAGCGAGGCGGTCACCGCCGCAAGTCGGACGGGCGTCAACGGTTGGACCGGCATCGGAGGCCCATTACGCAGCATCAAGGCCGCTGACGGCCACAACCACGCTTGGGGTGGACGGGGATGGTGATGACCGCTCTGCAGGGCGACGTGGTACCGTCCGGCGGCAACTGCCGCGAGAAGCGTGGAGTGCCTGAATCGTTCGTCCAGGAAGGGCACGCCGTTCAGAAGCGAGAACGGCTCGGCCAGCATGTCCGGGGTCGGCATCATCGGCCGGTCGCCTCCAGCGCGGCATCCACTCCGGCGGTATCGGAGTTCCCGGCGACGCGGTAGGTGAACAGGCGCTCGTGGGACCGCAGCGGCTT
>NZ_JBIMPP010000023.1:0-110899 GCF_043906805.1 Actinomadura sp. SCN-SB
CTAAGTCACCCGGATCCTGGCCGGGGGACAGAGGCCGCCACACGCTCTGCGGTGTCAGTCCCGCGAACGTGTCATGCCAGCCGGGCAGCTCGTGCGCCCGCCGATAGTCGTCCGGATGCGTCATCAGCAGCGTGCCCCGCTTCTTCAGGAGAGCGGCCATCGCCGCGTACTCCGCGCTGGTGAGCATCCAGCCGCGGTACCAGACGGGCCCGAGGTCCCTGGGGACGGCCCGTACCGCCGCCTCGGCGTCACCGCGCCGCAGCGCCTCGTGGTCGATCAGGGCGATCTCGCCGTAGTGATCCCGTACGGCGGCGGCCTCGCGGGCGAAATGGGGGTCAACGCGCCGGGGGCTGAGCGGATCGACGCAGAAAAGGACGGTCAGCGTCATGATGGAACCCTCCGTCGACGGCGCCAGGTTACGGGGTCCGCCATGCCGAGCGCACGGAGATTCGGCGGCCGGATCCGCGGCGGATCCGGTGTCCCGGACCATGATCGAACGGATGTTCGGTAAAGTCGGGTCGGGAACTGTCGGTGGCGCCCCGTAACGTCGCCTCCGACACCGAAGGACAGACGACAAAGGGGCGATCACCTCATGGCAGCGAACGATCGGGAGAAGGCCCTCGAAACCGCACTGGCCCAGATCGAGCGCCAGTTCGGCAAGGGCTCGGTCATGCGGATGGGCGACGAGGCGCGGGCACCGGTCGAGGTGATCCCCACCGGGTCCATCTCGCTCGACATCGCCCTCGGCATCGGCGGCCTGCCGCGCGGCCGGGTCGTGGAGATCTACGGCCCCGAGGGCTCCGGCAAGTCCTCCCTCGCCCTGCACGCGGTGGCCAACGTCCAGAAGAAGGGCGGCATCGCGGCGTTCGTCGACGCCGAGCACGCCCTCGACCCCGAGTACGCCCGCAAGCTCGGCGTCGACATCGACAGCCTGCTGGTGTCCCAGCCCGACACCGGCGAGCAGGCCCTCGAGATCACCGACATGCTCATCCGCTCCGGCGCGATCGACCTCGTCGTGATCGACTCGGTGGCGGCGCTGGTGCCGCGCGCCGAGATCGAGGGCGAGATGGGCGACAGCCACGTCGGCCTGCAGGCCCGTCTCATGTCGCAGGCCCTCCGCAAGCTCACCGGCGCGATCAACCAGACCAAGACCACCGCCATCTTCATCAACCAGCTCCGCGAGAAGGTCGGCGTCATGTTCGGCTCGCCCGAGACCACCACCGGCGGCCGCGCGCTGAAGTTCTACGCCTCCGTCCGGCTGGACGTGCGCCGGATCGAGACCCTCAAGGACGGCACCGAGGCGGTCGGCAACCGGGTCCGGGTCAAGGTCGTCAAGAACAAGATGGCCCCGCCGTTCCGGGTCGCCGACTTCGACCTGCTCTACGGCCAGGGCATCTCCCGCGAGGGCGGCCTGATCGACCTGGGCGTCGAGCACGGCTTCGTGCGCAAGTCCGGCGCCTGGTACACCTACGACGGCGACCAGCTCGGCCAGGGCAAGGAGAACGCCCGCAACTTCCTCAAGGCCAACGCCGACATGGCCGACGAGATCGAGAAGAAGATCAAGGAGAAGCTGGGCATCGGCCCCCGCGTCGACAAGGAGGCCGACCCCGCGCCCGCCGAGGCCGCCACCCCGCCGGCGCCCGCCCCCACCCGCAAGGGCAAGACCCCCAAGCCCGGCGACTGACCACCGCGACCACCCGGCGGAAACCGCGCACCCGCGCACGACGGCGATTCGCGCTGGAGGCGTATGTCACCGAGGCCGATCGGCAACCTACATGTGACGTCACTCCCTGACGAGGATTCCCCCGATCAGGGTGACTCCTGACGGAGGTTGGGGAATGATCTCGTTTGCAGGGCGGCGGCGCCCTACCCGGCACCGGCCGGTCGGTGCACGGACCTTCCCCTTTGGCGCCGCCGCTCCCACGGGCGGTGTCCCCGTCCAGGCACGTCCGGGCACCCCCACATGACCCGCCCGAGCGATCAGCGCCCGCCCGAGTCGCAAGAACCGCCGCCGTTCGGGTCGGGTGAGAGCGCCGGTGCGAGCGATGCCGAAGTGAGCGATGCCGGGGTGAGTGGGTCGTCGGAAGAGCGAGGGTTTCCCTGGGACGGGTGGGAAAGGGCGGGTCAGGGTGGTCCTTTCGGGGCTGAGTGGGCTCGCAAGGCGTGGACGGGTGAGCCCGCTTCGGCGCCGGAGGCAGGCGGCTCTGAGGATCGCGCGGGTGGCTCGTCGCGTGCGGGTCGGTCGAGGAGCGAGCGTTCGGGGCGCGTGCCCGGTGGTGGGGGCGGTCCGGCGGCGGGGGATGAGCGGGAGTCGGCAGGTGGGGGCGGCCCGCGGGCGGGGCGGTCCGAGAGTGTTCCGCGGGCTGAGGTGCGTGCGGGGAGTGCTCGGGAAGGTGATCAGAGCGTTTCCTCGGGGGACGGCCGTGGCGCGAAGGAAGGCGGCGCGGGAGGCGTTGCGCAAAGAAGCGGTGGGCGGACGCGGCGCCGGGGTGGGGCGGCGGACGGAGATGTGGAGGGGCGGGCCCGGGAGGTCTGCCTGCGGTTGCTCGGGGCGGCGCCGCGGACCCGCGCTCAGTTGGAGGACGCGCTGCGACGGAAGGGGATTCCCGACGAGGTCGCCGAGCGGGTGCTGGGCAGGTTCAGCGATGTCGGGCTGATCGACGACGAGGCGTTCGCGCAGGCGTGGGTTCGGTCGCGGCACACCGGGCGCGGGCTGGCGCGGCGGGCGCTGGCGGGGGAGCTGCGGCGACGCGGGGTGGCCGAAGAGACCGTCCGGGACGCTGTGGAGGGCCTGGACGCCGACGAGGAGGAACGGACCGCGCGGCGGCTGATCGAGCGGAAGGCGGCATCGACGCGGGGCGTCGAGCCGGTCAAGCGGATGCGGCGGCTGGTCGGTGTCCTGGCGCGCAAGGGCTACCCGCCCGGGCTGGCGTACCGGGTCGTCCGGGAGGTCCTGGAAGCGGAGGGGGACGACGTGGAGGGTCTGCCCGACGTGGTGGATCTGGAGTGAGCCCCGTGGCGTGGAGCGACACGCCGGGAGGTGACGGGGTGTCGGGCGAGGGGCGGTGGTGTTCATGGCCGCCGAACGTCCCAGGTCGGGGCGTCCTGGGATGCGGTAAGCGATTCCTCACGCGTCCGTTTGGTTAGTCCGGAATGCCCGGGGTTTGCTTGCTCATTACCTCCGTGCCGCTTACCGTTACGGCAGTGAGGAATTACTCCGCGCACTGCGGATTGCCATACGACCGAACACGTTCGCGCAGCTGAGAGGCATAGAGGACAGACGTTGGCCGACCTCGGTGGAGGACGGGCCGCGGGCTCCGGGTACGGCTCACCGCCGTCCTGGCGCTGTGGCGTACCCGCCGCGGGGCGTTGTCAGGCGTGCGGCGGTCCGGCCGAACGCGGGTAAATCCTCGCAGAGCAGGGCTCCGATCTCGGCGGGGCCCGCGGGCGAGGAAGGGTCTGCCTCATGGAGAGCGTCCTGCTGGGTGCCGCGCTTCTGGTGACCCTGGTCGCTCTCGTCATCGTCGTGTTGCGGCGTCCCGGCACGCCCGCCGGGTTCGATCCGGAGGAACTCGGCCGGGCGCAGCGGGACGCCGACGAGATCAGGTCGGACGCCCGGTCGCAGGCGCAGGAGATCCTCGCCAAGGCGGAGGCGCAGGCCCGGCGGATCGGCAGCGACGCGCGCGGCGAGGTGGAGAAGGAGGCCCGCGCGCTGCGGGAGGACCTGCGCGTCCTCCGCGAGGACCTGGAACGCCGGGAGGCCAGGCTCGCCGAGCGCGAGCAGCGGCTGGACGGCGAGGTCCGCCGCCTGGAGGAATGGTCCGAGCGGCTCCTGGAGTCCAAGAAGGCGCTGGAGGCCCGCAAGCGCGAACTCGGCGAGATGGAGGAGGAGCGCCGCCGGGTGCTCGAACGCGCCGCCGGGCTGACCGCCGAGGAGGCCAAGGCCGAGCTGGTCGCGGCCATGGAGAACCAGGCCAAGCGGGAGGCCATCCCGATCACCCGGGAGATCGAGAACGCGGCCAGGGCGGAGGGCGAGAAGCGCGCCCGCAAGATCGTCACCCTGGCGATCCAGCGGGTGGCCAGCGAGCAGACCGCCGAGTCGGTGGTGTCGGTGCTGCACCTGCCCGGCGACGAGATGAAGGGCCGGATCATCGGCCGCGAGGGGCGCAACATCCGCGCGTTCGAGTCCACCACCGGGGTCAACCTGATCATCGATGACACGCCCGAGGCGGTGCTGCTCAGCTGCTTCGACCCGGTGCGCCGCGAGGTCGGCCGGCTGACGCTGGAGAAGCTGGTGCTGGACGGCCGGATCCATCCCCAGCGGATCGAGGAGGTCTACGAGCGCAGCCGCGCGGACGTCGAGCAACTGTGCGTGCGGGCCGGTGAGGACGCCCTGGTCGAGCTGGGCATCACCGAGATGCACCCGGAGCTGATCACGCTGCTGGGGCAGTTGCGCTACCGCACGTCCTACGGGCAGAACGTGCTCAAGCACCTGATCGAGTCCGCCCATATCGCCGGGATCATGGCGGCCGAGCTGCGGCTGCCCGCCGAGCTCGCCAAGCGCTGCACGCTGCTGCACGACATCGGCAAGGCGCTCACCCACGAGGTGGAGGGCAGCCACGCCCTGATCGGCGCGGAGATCGCCCGGCGGTACGGCGAGCATGAGGACGTGGTGCACGCCATCGAGGCGCATCACAACGAGGTCGAGGTCCGCACGGTCGAGGCGGTGCTCACCCAGGCCGCCGACGCGATCAGCGGCAGCCGTCCCGGGGCGCGCCGCGAGTCGCTGGAGGCGTACGTCAAGCGGCTGGAACGGCTTGAGGAGATCGCCCGGGAGAAGCACGAGGGCGTCGAGAAGGTCTTCGCGATGCAGGCCGGCCGTGAGATCCGCGTCATGGTGAAGCCGGACGCGGTGGACGACATCCAGGCCCAGGTGATCGCCCGGGACATCGCCAAGCAGGTGGAGAGCGAGCTCACCTACCCGGGCCAGATCCGCGTCACCGTCGTCCGCGAGTCCCGCGCGATCGAGTTCGCCCGCTGACCCTCCAGTCCGCTGACCCTCCAGTACGGCTGATCCTCCGGCCCGCTGATCCGCCGTCGCTGACCTGCCCGGGATGTTGCGGGTGGTGTTCTGTGATGTTCATGTGCGCGTCCGGGACGGGTCATCGGCGCAGATCAACATCATTCCCCGACATGAGCGGAGGAATGATGACGAACAGGATCGCGGTGCTCGGAGCCGGTGTGGGGCTGGCGGTCTCGGCGGTGGTCATGAGTGTGGGGAGCGCGCAGGCCGGGGCGGACCGCGCGGTGGTCGTCGGGCACCGTGGGTCGCCGGGGCAGGCGCCCGAGGAGACGGCGGCCTCCTACGAACGGGCGCTCGCGGAAGGGGCGCAGGTGCTGGAGGCCGACGTGCAGCTCACCTCGGACGGGCGGCTCGTCCTGGTCCACGACGACACGCTGGCCAGGACCACGGACGTGGAGACCGTCTACCCGGACCGGTCGCCGTGGCGGGTCGGGCAGTTCACGCTCGACGAGATCAAGAGGCTGGACGCGGGTTCGTGGTTCGACTCGCGTTACAAGGGGCAGCGGGTGGCGACGCTGCAGGACCTCCTGCGGATCAACCGCGGAAGGGCCGGGCTGACGCTGGAGCTGAAGTCGCCCGCGAACAGCCCCGGGGTGGCGACGAAGCTGGCGCAGGAGCTCAACGCGGCGAAGCTGACGGACGGGGCCACGCTCAAGTCGGGCGCGTACCGTGTCCACGTCCACTCCAGGGACGAGGCGGCGCTGAGGGAGTTCCATGCGGCGGCGCCCAAGGTGCAACTGTCGTACCTCTCCGGGGGCGCGATGCTGAGCGACGCCGACCTGGACCGGTTGTCGGGGTGGACGGTCAGCGTCTACGCCCATCCCCGGGTGACGAGTGCCGCCGACGTCAAGCGCGCGCACGCGAAGGGGCTGAAGGTCGTCAGCGACCCGGTGGACAGCCCCAAGGAGATCGGCATGGCGGTGAACCAGGGCTACGACTGGGTCGTGACCAACTTCCCTGAGACGGTCCGCCGCGTCCTGGACAAGCGGAAGGAGACGTTCCGGGACGCGCGGGGCGTGGTCGTGGACAGCGTGTTCCCCGACCCGGGCGGCGATGACGTGCAGCCCGAGACGGGGGAACACGTCGTCCTGCGCAACACGACGTCCCGCGCGGTCGCCGTGGGCGGGGGCTACCTGCGGGACCAGGCGGGCAACCTGCTCACCATCGGTGCCGGCTACACGATCCCGCCGGGCAGCCTGCTGCGGGTGTACGTGGGCCCCGGGACGAACCGTCCCGGCGCCTACTACAACGGCCGTACGGCGGGCTTCCTCAACAACACCGGGGGCGACACCATCTCCTACTTCGGCCCCGACCACGCCCTGCTCGACATCGGCTCCTACATGGTTCCCTAGGCGGCGCCGAGGGCGGTCCAGAGTGTGCGGAGGTCGATGTTGTGGCTGCGCAGAATCTGGACCGCCTTGTTGCGGCGGTCGGCCAGCAGCCCCCAGAGAAGGTCTTCACGGGATGCCGAAGGGTGGCCATGGCGGCGAGCAGCCCACAGCGCGACTTCCAGGGTCTTGCGGGCGGCCTCATTGAGGGTCACCTGCGTCCCAGGGCCCGTGAGCGTCACCCGCAACGGGAGGAAGGGGGAACGCCTAAGCCTCCACAGGGAGGGATCGTCCAGGCGCAGGGAGGTGGCCTCTGACGCACGCCTGTGTACGTCATCGACGTCGATGCCCAGGGTCGCGAGAAGGTCCCTTTGAGACCGTCCAGCGAAGTCGGGGGTGAGGTCGAGCCCGGCTATGGGGCCGTCTTCGAGGAGTGCGTGCAGCAGAGGGCGGGTGCCCAGCGTCGGGCCTTCGGTGAGCAGGCCCGCGCGGATGAGGGCGTGGCGTGCGGACGGGTCGAACGAGGCGAGCGTCATCATGCCAGGCGCCTCGCGTGCTTCTTGTGGACGGACTGACGCCGCACCCCCAGCGCGGACGCTATGGCCTGCCAGGACCAGCCTTGGGCACGCGCGTTCGCGACATGGAGCGCTTCCAGTTCGTCGGTGAGCCGGCGCAGGGCGGCCACGGCGCCCAGGCCCGTGGCCGGATCGCGGCTGTCCACGGCCTGGGCGAGTTCGGTCATCGTCGTCATGCTGTCAGCCTAGGCTGACATGGCCGATGTGTCAGCCTAGGCTGACACAGTTCCTTCCGCGACCGCGTGAAGGCCCATGCGAGGGTCAGCCCACGATGAGGTCGATGGGGTCCACTCCCTGCGGCTTGAAGCCCAGCGTCTGGCCGTAGAAGGCGAGCTCCGCCTCCAGGCAGGCGATGACGGTGTCGGCGCGCCGGAACCCATGGCTCTCGCCCTGGAACGTCAGGTACGCGTACGGCGTCTTCTTCGACGCCAGCGCGAGCGCGAACCGCTCGGACTGGTCCGGCGGGACGACCGGGTCGTCCATGCCCTGCAACAGCAGCACGGGGCAGGACGTGTCATCGGCGCGGTTGAGCGGCGAACGCTCCTCGTAGGCGCGCTCGAACCCGGGCAGGGGGCCGATCAGCCCGAACAGGTAACGCGACTCGAAGTCGTGCGTGGCCTCGGCGAAGCCCTTCAGGTCGCTGATGCCGTAGTAGGACGTGGCGGCCTTGAACACGTCGGTGGTGGTGATGGCGGCCAGGGTCGTCCATCCGCCCGCGCTGCCGCCGCGGATGGCGATTCGCTCAGGGTCGGCGATGCCGGCGTCGACGAGCGCCTTGGCGGCGGCCACGGCGTCCTCGACGTCCACCACGCCCCACTGGCGGCGCAGGCGTTCCCGGTACGCGCGGCCGTATCCGGTGGAGCCGCCGTAGTTGACGTCGATGACGCCGATGCCGCGGCTGGTGAAGAAGGCACGCTCCAAGCTCAACGTGCGCGACGCGCGGCTCGTCGGCCCCCCGTGGATGAACACCACGTAGGGAGGCAGCTCCCCTTCCTGCCCCGCGTACTCCGGGTTGGACGGCGGGTAGATGTTGGCGTGGACGGGACGTCCGAAGGGGCCTTCGATCTGCTCCGCGCGTGCCTTGGGCAGGTAGGCGATGTCGGGCAGCTCCGCCAGCTCACGGCGCAGCCCCTCCACGCGCCCCGTGGTGGTGTCGATGCGCACGACCGACGGCGGGACGGTCATGCCCCCCGCTATGCCGACGATGGTGGAGCCGTGCGCCGACAACGACAACTGCCAGTCGTCGTAGGGGACCTCCAGGTCGACCAGCTCCAGGGTGTCCGGGTCGTAGATGCCCAGGCGCTGGTCGCCCTCCCCGTGCAGCACGGCGAGCCGGCCGTCCTCAAGGAGCGCGTAGGGCATGCCGCCCAGCTGCCACAGCGGCCCGGCGAACTCCTCCTCCGCCGGGTAGAGGGCCTGCGGCGACTCCCCGTGGAGACCGACCTGGTAGATGTTCCACCAGCCGGGCCAGTCGGAGATGACGTAAAGCGAGCTGTCGTCGCGCCACAAAGGCGCCAGAGCCGACTCGTTGAGACCGCCCTTGACAGTGCGGGGCGCGACGGCCTGCCCGTTCTCCAGCGCGGCCACACGGATCTCCGTGCCGTCCCAAGGCATCCTCGGATGGTTCCACTGGACCCAGGCCAGATGCCCGCCGCTGGGAGACGGGGTGGGGGAGGCGTAGAAATCGGCTCCGGTGACGAGCTCACGGATCGCGGACGCGTCAGCGGCGGCGCTGCCGTCCAGGGGGACGGCGACAATGGCGCGGCGAATCCCGTCAGGCGTGTGCCCCTCGCAAACGCACCACACCTCGGAGCCGTCCGGGGAAAGCGTGTAGTCGGCATAGCGAAGCCCGCCGGGAAGAGCCGGCTCAGGGGTCAGCGGGCGCGGCTTGGGGTCGCCCGGGTCAAGGCGATGCAACCGCTGGTCCTCGTAGTTGGAGAACACGATCGCAAAGCCCTCGCCGGTGCGGACGGGCAGATAGGACCGTCCGCCGTACTCATGCACCCGGGTGCGGGCGTCCCACGGAGCCTGCAGGAGCTCGGTGCGGTGACCGCCCTGCAGGTGGATGACCGTGGTCCGGCCGCCTTCCTCTGGTCGGGTCTCCTGCCACCACACATCGCTGTTATGGACGGTGGGAAAACTGAGGCGCAGCCGGGCGCGAGCGACGTCGGCGGCGGATATGGGGGAGGGCCAGGAGCCGTAGGGAAGGGTCGCACGAGCGGTCATATGCGAATCGTCCCGCATACGGGGATCCGTTGGGGCCATGACGGGGCAGTTGACCTTGGAAAGATACAAGCCGTTCACAGGGTGAGCGACCGCCAGGGCACCTCGCCATCGGCCGCCAGGGCGCCTTCCCTCGGCCGGCCGGACAGGTAGCCGAGTCCCCTTCCCACGCCGCCCCAGCGGCCTTCTCAGCGATCGGGGAAGGCCGGTGCCACGCCCGCCCTCGGAGCCGCGGAGACGGATGGGGCCACCGCATCACGCGGTGACCCCATCCGGCCGTTCCGTACGGGCGCCGATCAGGTGCTCGGGGTCTGACCGGCGACGGACATGCCGGCGGCGGGCGGCGCCCCGGTGCCGGTGCCGATCGTCTTGGCGGCGGTCCTGCGGCTGCGCCGGCTGCGCGCCTCGAGCCGGTTCGCCAGCATGCTGATCAGCATGTTGATCGCGATGTAGATGACCGCGACCACGATGCCCGCCTGCAGCACGTTGTTGCCGTAGTTCGCCGGGATCTGCTTGAACCCGGCCTGGAGCAGCTCGGCGTAGGCGATGATGAAGCCGAGCGCGGTGTCCTTGAGCAGCACCACGAGCTGGCTGACGATCGCCGGCATCATGACCGTGATGGCCTGCGGCAGCAGCACCAGCCGCATCACGCCGTTCTTGCGGAGCCCGATGGAGTAGGCCGCCTCGGACTGCCCCTTGGGGATCGAGTTGATCCCGGCCCGGAACACCTCGGCCAGCACCGACCCGTTGTAGAGCACCAGCCCGAACACCACGGCGGCGAACGCCGGAACCGTGATCACACCGGCGTTGATCTCGACGCCGAAGATCCAGCCGAAGGTGTCCACCATGACCCGCTGGAAGGTGCCGAACGGGGACTGGGCGATCACCGGGCTGATCTTGTTCGGGATGAAGAACGCCAGGAAGATCAGGATCAGCAGCGGGATGGCGCGGAAGAACTCCACGACCGCGCCCGCCGGGATCCGGATCCACCAGTGGTCCGACAGCCTGGCCAGCCCGAACACCACGCCGAACAGCAGGGCCAGGACCGAGGCCACGGCGGCGGCCTTCAGCGTGTTCCACAGGCCGGGCAGGATCAGGTTCGTCCAGACGTCGCCCTCCAGGAACGGGCTCCACAGCGAGCCCTCCCACTGGCCGCGCGTGTCCAGCCGCCACGCCAGCGCGACGATCACGGCGAGCAGGATCAGCCCGGACACCACGGTCAGGACCCGGTTGCGGGCCCGCGCCCGCGGGCCCGGGATGTCGAACAGGACGTTCGCCTCGCGGCTCATCGCGCCACCGCCATCCGCTTGGCCAGCCAGCCGAAGAAGAAGCCGGTCGGCAGGGTCAGGACCATGAAGGCGATCGCCACGCCGATGAACAGCGGCAGCGCCCCGCCTTGGAAGGACGGCTGGTCGAGCAGGGTCTTCATCACCGTCGCCGCCTCGGCGTAGCTGGCGGCGCTCGCCACCGTGGTGTTCTTGATCATCGCGATCAGGATGCTGCCCAGCGGCGCGATCACCGAGCGGAACGCCTGGGGCAGGATGATCAGCCGCAGCGACTGGAAGAAGGACAGGCCGATCGAGCGCGCCGCCTCCGCCTGGCCGAGCGGCACCGTGTTGATGCCCGAGCGCAGCGCCTCGCAGACGAACGCGCCGGTGTACCCCGACAGCCCCAGGACCGCCCACCAGTAGTAGCTGGTGGAGGTGTCGTCGGAGAACGTCAGCGCGAGGATGTCGTTCAGGCCGAGGCTGCACATCAGCAGCACCAGGGTCAGGGGGGTGTTGCGCAGGACGTTGACGTAGACGGTGCCGACCGTCCGCAGCACCGGCACGGGCGAGACCCGGAAGGACACCAGGATCGTGCCGATGATGAGGGACAGCACCGCCGAGAGGGCCGCCAGGCGGATGGTCGCCCAGAAGCCGTCGAGGAGCTGGTCGCGCTCGTCGAAGACCGAGCTGAAGTTGAACAGGTCGAGTAGCTGATCCATGAGGTTCCAGCGGGGGTCGGGACGTTCGGAGCGCTCCCCGGTCGGGTCGTCCGGGGAGCGCTCCGGAACGCCGGACCTCGCCTGCGCCAGGCACGGGTCCCGGCCGGTGCGCGCCGCCGCGGGACGCTTGCGGGCGGGCGGCGGGCACGGCGGCCCGGCCGGGAACGGGCCTGGATCAGGCGCAGCCCTCGAACTGCGGGACGGTGGTCTTCAGCTGCAGGCCGGTGCCGGCGAAGTGCTTCTCCAGGAGGGTCTTGGCCGTGCCGTCCTGGTACATCTTGGTGAGCGCCTTGTTGACCGCCTCGCAGGTCTCGGTGTCACCCTTCTTGATCCCGACGCCGTACTTCTCCTCGCTGATCGGGTTGTTGATGACCTTGAACTGGCCCTTCTGGGTGTTGGCGAACCCGGCCAGGATCAGGTCGTCGGTGCTCACCGCGTCCAGCGCGCCGGCCTTGAGCTTGGCGACGCACTCGGAGTAGCTGGAGGCGTCGACCAGCTTGACCCCGGAGATGGCCAGCTTGCCGTCCGGCGGGCCCTCGGTGACGCGGCGGAACGAGTTGGACCCGGCGGCCTTGCACAGCCGCTTGCCCTTGAGGTCCTGGGCCGTCTTGATGTCGTCGTTGTCGGCCAGGACCATCGTGTCCTGGGCGGCCACGTAGTACGGACCGGCGAAGGTGACCTGCTTCTTGCGGGCGTCGGTGATGGAGTAGGTGGCGACCACCAGGTCGACCTGGCCGCCGCCGAGGAACGACTCGCGGTTGGCGGAGACCGTCTCCTTGAAGGTGATGCCGCTCTCGGGGACGCCCAGTTCCTTGGCGATGTACTTGGCGACGTCGACGTCGAAGCCCTCGAAGGTGCCGTCGGGCTTCTTCAGGCCGAGCGCCGGCTGGTCGTACTTGATGCCCACGACCAGCTTCTTCGAGTCCTTGGCCTTCTGGACGACGGTCGTGGCCTGAGTGCTCTCGGTGTCGCTTCCACACGCGGTCAGGGCCATCGCCAGCGCGGTCGCCGCGCCGATGACGGCGCCGAAACGACGTACTCGCATTGCTCGTTCTCCCTCTGCTTCTGCCGGTGCCTACTGCCTGGGCCGCGGCTCGGGCGCGATCCTTCGACGTACGGGGGTCATCACGTGCTTCGAGCCGGCCGATCGGTCATGGTGATCAATGGGTGAGGATTTTGGACAGGAAGTCCTTGGCGCGGTCGGTGCGCGCGTTGGTGAAGAACTCGTCGGGGGTGTTCTCTTCGACGATCTGGCCGTCGGCCATGAACACGACCTTGCGGGCGGCCCGCCGGGCGAAGCCCATCTCGTGGGTCACCACGATCATCGTCATGCCCTCCCGGGCCAGCCCGGTCATGACGTCCAGCACCTCGTTGACCATCTCCGGGTCCAGCGCCGAGGTCGGCTCGTCGAACAGCATGAGCTTGGGCCTCATCGCCAGCGAGCGGGCGATCGCCGCGCGCTGCTGCTGGCCGCCGGACAGCTGGGCGGGGTACTTCTGCGCCTGGTTGGCGATCCCGACCCGCTCCAGCAGCTCCATGGCGTGCTTCTCGGCCTCCTGCTTGGCGACCTTGCGGACCTTGATCGGGCCCAGCGTGACGTTGTCGAGGATGGTCTTGTGGGCGAACAGGTTGAACGACTGGAACACCATCCCCACGTCGGCGCGCAGCTTGGCCAGCTCGCCGCCCTCCTGGGGGAGTTCCTTGCCGTCCACCATGATCACGCCGTCGTCGATCGGCTCCAGCCGGTTGATCGACCGGCACAGGGTCGACTTCCCGCCGCCGGAGGGGCCGATGACCACCACCACCTCGCCCCGGTCGACCGTGAGGTTGATGTCCTTGAGCACGTGCAGATCGCCGAAGTGCTTGTTGACATGCTTCATCACGACCAGGGGCGCGCCGTTCGCGCTGTCGTCCCGGGACCCGCCGTCCTTGGTGAGCTCGGGTCCGTCTCCGCTCTCGGTCATGCAGCCGGACTTTACGTCATCATTTCCTGCCCTCCGCTTTCGGCGCGGTACCGATCCGATCACGAATCCCCACGTCGGCGCCACGATCGGGGTTTCCGGACGGAAGGTGATCGGCCGGGCGGGACGGCCCGCGGAGGTCGTGGTGAGCGCTTGATCACCGGGTAACCGGCCGTTGACCAGCTTGATCAGCTTCCCCGCCCGGAACTGCCGGCGCCGGGCGCCTGGCGGGATTCAGCGCGTACGCGCAGAGGGGCGGTGGCGCGTAACCTTGGTGACTGTCATGAATGCGCCTAGGGAGACCGCCCGCACGTACGAGATCCGTACCTACGGGTGCCAGATGAACGTCCACGATTCCGAGCGGCTGGCGGGCCTGCTGGAGGACGCGGGGTACGTCCGGGCCGAGGACGCCGAGCCCGACGTCGTCGTCTTCAACACCTGCGCGGTACGGGAGAACGCCGACAACCGGCTCTACGGCAATCTCGGCCATCTGCGTCCCGTCAAGGACGGCCGTCCCGGCATGCAGATCGCGGTGGGCGGCTGCCTGGCGCAGAAGGACAGGGAGGCCATCGTCAAGCGCGCCCCCTGGGTCGATGTGGTCTTCGGTACGCACAACATCGGGTCGCTCCCTGCGCTGCTGGAGCGCGCCCGCGTCCAGGACGGGGCGCAGGTCGAGATCGAAGAGTCCCTGGTGACCTTCCCCTCGACCCTGCCGACGCGCCGGGAGTCCCCGTACGCGGCGTGGGTGTCGATCTCGGTGGGCTGCAACAACACCTGCACGTTTTGCATCGTCCCGGCGCTGCGCGGCAAGGAGCGGGACCGCCGTCCAGGGGAGATCCTGGCCGAAGTGGAGGCGCTGGTCGCCGAGGGCGTCCTGGAGGTGACGCTGCTCGGCCAGAACGTCAACGCCTACGGATCGGGGTTCGGGGCCCTGGCGTCCGCGCCCCAGGAGGTGCGCGACATGACCGCGGGCGGCCAGTCCGCCTTCGCGGGACTGCTGCGCGCGTGCGGTGAAGTGGACGGCCTTGAGCGGGTGCGGTTCACCTCGCCCCACCCCAAGGACTTCACGGACGACGTCATCGCCGCCATGGCGGAGACGCCGAACGTCATGCCGTCCCTGCACATGCCCTTGCAGTCGGGCGCGGATCCGGTGCTGCGGGCCATGCGCCGCTCGTACCGGCAGGAGCGCTACCTGGGCATCATCGAGAAGGTGCGCGCCGCCATCCCGGACGCCGCGATCACCACCGACATCATCGTGGGCTTCCCCGGCGAGACCGAGGAGGACTTCGAGCAGACCCTGCACGTGGTGCGCGAGGCGCGGTTCTCCGGGGCCTTCACGTTCCAGTACTCCAAGCGTCCAGGCACACCCGCGGCCACCATGGACGGCCAGGTGCCCAAGGAGGTCGTCCAGGAACGGTACGAGCGGCTGGTCGCCCTCCAGGAGGAGATCTCCTGGGAGGAGAACAAGAAGCAGATCGGCCGCACCGTGGAGGTGCTGGTGGCCGAGGGCGAGGGCAGGAAGGACGGCACCACCCGCCGCCTGTCCGGGCGCGCGCGGGACAACCGCCTCGTCCACTTCCGTGTGCCGGACGAGCCCGTTCGCCCAGGCGACATGGTCACGATCGAGGTCACCTACGCGGCGCCGCACCACCTGGTCGCCGACAAGCCCGCCCGGTCGGTACGGCGCACGCGCGCCGGGGACGCCTGGGAGGCACGGCAGGGCGGCGGTGCGCCGAAGGGCGTTGCGCTGGGCATGCCCACCATCGGACGTCCCACGACCCCGGTCGCGCTAGAGGCCGCGGCCTCCGGTTGCTCCACCTGCGGGTAGGCCGTCACGCGCATGTTGACCTACGCGGCCGTCTGCCCGCATCCGCCCTTGCTCGTACCGGAGATGGCCGGTGAGGCCGCTCCCGAGCTGGACGGTGTGCGGGCGGCCTGCCGCTTGGCCGTCCAAGAGCTGACCAAGGGGCTGTCGGCGGACGGCGGGGGAGCGAAGCTGATCGTGGTGGGCGGCGATACGGCCACGCGGACTTTCCCTCCCGATTCCGCCGGGAGCCTGCGTCCCTTTGGGCTCGACCTCGTCTTCGGCGGTGGCGGGGAGCCGCTGCCGCTGTCGCTGACCATCGGCCGCTGGCTCCTGGACGAGTACGGGGGCGGCGTCCAGCCCGCGTTCTTTCAGGCGGTCGCCTACGACGCGGCCACGCGGGACTGCCTCGACCTAGGCCGCGACCTGGCGCGTACAGCCGAACGGGTGGCGTTCCTGGTGATGGGGGACGGCTCGGCCTGCCTGAGCACGAAGGCCCCCGGCTACCTCGACCCGCGCGCCGAAGCGTACGACGCGGCCGTGGCCGAGGCGTTCAAGCACGCCGACACCGCCGCCCTGGCCGGCCTGGACCCCCGGACGTCCCGGGAGCTCCAGGCCGCCGGGCGGGCGGCGTGGCAAGTCCTGGCGGGCGCCACCACGCCCACGGGACCGGCGCGGGTCACCGACGCGGAACTGCTCGCCTACGAGGCGCCCTACGGCGTCGGCTATCTCGTGGCCACCTGGCGGCTCGCGGCGGCCCCGGCACCGGCGGACACGTCCCGGGCGCGGCCATGACCGCGCCCGGCGCCCCGCGCGGGGAGCGACCCGGCGCCCCAACCACCGTGGCTAGACGCCGTTGTCCTCGTCACGGCGGCGCTCCTCCGGTTCCCGGCCCTGCTGCCGGTCGATGTACTCCGAACCCTTCTGCTGCGCCTTGTCGACCTGCTCGGAGTACTTACCGCCCGTCTTCCGGTCGACCATGTCACCGGCCTTCTCGACGCCCTGTTTGGCCTTGTCGCCGTGCTGGCCGAGCATTTCCTTCACCTTGTCGACGATGGACATGTGGTTTCCCCCCGGATCCCTCGTCTCGTGGTGTTCCGTGGCGCCGCAGGGCGGCGGCCCCCGATGCGCGGCGAACCCGCCGCGACGCCCTTACCCCCGCATATCTACCCATTGCCCCCTTGCCCATGACGACCGCCATGAACAAGCAGGCACTTTCGTGACCCCGATGGACACCGACGACCCGGTGATCGCCGTGGTCGGGCCCACCGCGGCGGGCAAATCCGACCTCGCGGTGGAGCTCGCGCTGCGCCTGGACGGCGAGGCGATCAACGCCGACTCCATGCAGCTGTACCGGGGCATGGACATCGGCACCGCCAAGCTGACCCCGGACGAGATGCGCGGCGTCCCCCACCATCTCCTGGACATCTGGGACGTCACCGTCACCGCCAGCGTCGCCGAATACCAGCGGCTCAGCGACGCCGCCATCGCCGAGATCCACGCCAGGGGGCGGGTGCCCGTGCTGGTCGGCGGCTCCGGCCTGTACGTCCGCGCCGCGCTCGACCACCTGGAGTTCCCCGGCACCGACCCCGCGGTCCGGGCCCGGCTGGAAGCGGACCTGGCCGCCGACGGCCCCGCGGCGCTGCACGAGCGCCTCCGCGCCCGCGACCCCGCCTCGGCCGCCGCGATCCTCCCCAGCAACGGGCGGCGGATCGTCCGCGCCCTGGAGGTCATCGAGATCACCGGCCGCCCGTTCAGCGCGTCCATGCCCGCCCACGAGTACCGGCACGCAGGCGCCGTCCAGATCGGGCTGTCGGTCCCCAGGCCCGAACTGGACGCCCGCATCGCGCTGCGCGTGGAACGCATGTGGGAGGCCGGGCTCGTCGACGAGGTCCGCGAACTGGAAGAAGCCGGCCTCAGGGACGGCCTGACCGCCGGGCGCGCGCTCGGCTACGCCCAGGTGCTCCGGTTCCTGTCCGGAGAGTGGACGGAGGAACGGGCCAAGGAGGAGACGATCAGGGCGACCCGGCGCTTCGCCCGCAGGCAGGAGTCCTGGTTCCGGCGCGACCCCCGCGTGCGCTGGCTCCCCTACGACGCCCCCGACCTCGTCGAACGGGCCCTCGAAACGGTGCGCCGGACCGCGCGCCTATGATCGGGACATGCGGTTCGTCAAGGGGCACGGCACCGAGAACGACTTCGTGATCCTTCCGGATCCGGACGGCGTCCTCGACCTGACGCCGCGGGTCGTCGCGCGGCTGTGCGACCGCCGCGCCGGGATCGGCGCCGACGGCGTGCTCCGCGTCGTCCGCGCCAAGGCCGCCGGCGATCCCGCCATCGAGGCGATGGCCGGCCGGGCCGAATGGTTCATGGACTACCGCAACGCCGACGGCGGCATCGCCGAGATGTGCGGCAACGGCGCCCGGGTGTTCGCCCGCTACCTCGTCGACTCCGGCCTCGCGGCGCCCGGCGAATGGGACCTCGCCACCCGCGCCGGGCTCCGGCGCGTCACGCTGGGGTCCTCCGGTGACGTCAGCGTGGACATGGGACCGCCCGAATACCTGGGAACGGGTCATGCGAGCATCTCAGGACGCCCGTACACCGGCGAGCGGATCTCCATGGGCAACCCGCACCTGGCATGCGCGATCGACGAGCCGCTGTCCGGGCTCGACCTCACCCGGCCCCCCGCCTACGACCCCGCCCAATTCCCCGACGGCGTGAACGTCGAGTTCTACCGGACCATCGGCGAACGCCACCTGGAGATGCGGGTCTACGAACGCGGCTCCGGCGAGACCCGCTCCTGCGGCACCGGCACCGTCGCCGCCGTCGCCGCCGCGTCCCACCAGGCACGCCAGACCTCCCGGACGGCGCGATCGGCGGAGACCGAAGAGTGGACGGTGGACGTTCCGGGCGGCCGTGTCCACGTCACCCTCGACGGAACCACCGGGCACCTCCGCGGACCCGCCGTCCTCGTCGCCGAAGGCGAAATTTTTTTGGACCGCATCACCGTCCCCTGACACGGCCGCCCCGGCCGCGTCAAGGCCCCCTGATCTGGCCATACGGTCCAGACGCGGCTGGTCTACCCGATGACCTGGAGGGGTCTGCCCGGAAGGTCCCGAGAAGTTCGGGACGGGTGTCCCTCACCTTTGGGACCGAAAGGCGCTACCTTCAGTAGTGCACACCCTCTGGTGAAGGCCCGCTCGGACCGGGATGGGAGCCCCGATCCGAGTGGCGCCGAGGGCCGGTGGCTCCTTCTTGGCGGGGGGCGGCCACCGGCCCTCCACTCCATCCCTGGGGGTGGTGTGGTCGAAGCCGTTGGCTTCTTCCCCTTCGGGGATTCCGTCGTTTCTATCGGGGGGCGACCCCCCGAGCCCCCCGGTGCCGCCGCCAGCCCCCGCCCGCCTGCCCCTTCTTCGCGCGCCCCTTTTTCGTTAGTTGGGGGGTGGGGTGCCGGTGCCGTTCACCGGGAGTCTGGCCTTGACCAGGGTGCCGCCTTCCGGGGCCGGGGCGACCGTGCAGGAGCCGCCGATCTCGGTGGCCCGTTCGCGCATCGAGGACATGCCCACCCCCGAGCGTGCGTCCGGTGGCACGCCGATGCCGTCGTCGCGGACCGTCACATGCAGATCGCCGTTCAGGGAGAGCCGCACCACCGCGCTGCCCGCCTTCGCGTGGCGGTACACGTTGGTGAGCGCCTCCTGCACGATCCGGTACGCGGCGACCTCGGCGGCGGCCGGAAGGTTGTCCAGGTTCCCCTCGACCTGCACGTCCACCTCCGGGCCGTCCTCGGTCGCGACCACGCCGCCCAAAGCGCGGATGGCACCGGCCAGGCCCAGGTCGTCCAGCGCGGGCGGACGCAGCCCGTACACCAGCTCCCGGATGTCGCCGATCGTGCGACCCATGGTGGTGCGCAGCTCCTCAAGGAGCTCGTCCGCCGCCTCCGGGTCGGTCTTCAGCGTGATGCGCGCCGCGTCCACCGTCATGGCCAGGCTCGCCAACGTCGGGCCCAGGCCGTCGTGCAGGTCGCGGCGCAGCCGGCGGCGCTCCTCCTCACGGGTGCGCAGGATGCGTTCCTTGGAGCGTTGCACCTCCGCGGTGAGGCGGGCGGCGCTGGTCAGCTCGGCCAGGTTGCGCGCCAGCACCGAGGCCAGCCGGGGGTCGGGACGCCGGGTGACGCCGAACAGCAGCCGCCCCACCGGCTCCCCGTGCCAGACCAGCGGGATCAGCTGCGGGCGCTCGCCCAGCGTGCCGTCCTCGCTGGTGGCCGTGACCCGGCCGTCCTTGTCCAGCACCTCGATCAGCACGCCGGTCGCGCGCAGCGCCTCCCGCACCACCGAGGCCGCGGTCGCCAGCGCCGCGGACGGGTCGGAGGTGGTCTGCAACCGGCGGTTGAGCCGGTCGGCGATCCGGTACGGGTCCCGCTCACCGTGGATCAGCCGGTCGGTGGCGCGCTGCAGGCGGCGCCGCGCCGGCTCGAACACCGCCCCGGCCGCGATCGCCCCGATCAGCCCCGCCAGGGTGCCCTGCCCCGCGAACACGCCGCTGGCCAGCGCGACCAGCGCGAAGTACACGCCGGTGATCACGACGACCAGGCCGGCGTAGACCAGCGTCCTGCTGACCACCAGGTCGATGTCGTACAGCCGGTACCGGGTGATCGCGATGGCGATGCACACCGGAACGGCGGCGATGGCGAGGCTGCGCAGCGGATCCCCGACCGTCGGGGTGGTCTCGCCCACATAGATGATCGTCTGGGCGAACACCCCGGGATAGACCACCCAGCCGATCTGCCGCCGCACGTCCGGCGTGGCCCGGACGAAGCGCAGCACCATCGACCAGATGGACAGCGCCAGCGTCCCCAGGATGACCACGCTGATGGGCGGCGGGATGTCCTGGAACGGGTAGACCGAGACGCCGTTGTGGAAGCGGCGGGCGCCGGGGTCGATGGTCAGATGCACGCAGACGATCAGCGGGACCGCGCAGGCCACCGCGAGCACCGGCCGGAACAGCGACGACACCAGCCGCCCGTCCGGGAAGATCAGCGGCAGGATCAGGGTGAGGCCGAAGGTGTCGACCGCCCACAGCCACACCCCGAGCCAGTTCCACAACCCGGCCCCGGGCCAGCCGCGCGTCTCGAACAGCGGCCCCAGGTTGAGCGACAGCACGTACACCGAGGCGCTGAAGCCGCAGAACAGCATCACCTGCCCGACCCGCAGCCCGGGACGGTACCGCAGGAGCAGGGCCCCCACCGGCGCGAAGAACAGCGCGGTCACGATCTCGGGATGCCACCACACCATCCGCCGCGGCGCCGGCAGCCAGAGCCCCGCCAGCAGCGACCCGAACACGGCGAGGACGGCGCCCAGCGCGAGGATCAACGCCCACGGGACGCTCCTGCCCTCGCGATCCACGCTCTCCATGCGCGCTCCCGGCCCTCAAAGGTAATGGAATGTTAAAGCGTCCTGATGGCCGTCCCGCCGTCCGCGGGGCGTCCGCCTCAGGACACCGGGACGGCGGTCCGGCCACACTGGCCGCGCCGGATGTACCGGGCATTTCCGGTCACCGGCGGTGCCTTCGCTCGCGCGGGCGTGCCGAGGGGACGGGACGGCGCATGGCCTGATCGTCGGCTGGGTGGGCCCGCGGAGGTGGAGGGACGGCTTCATGCAGGACATCTCACGGGAGAAGGGGACGCGGGAGGCGTCCGGGTCGGGGGGGCTCCGGGCACGGGCGGGGAGTGCCCGGAATGTCGTGGGATGACGAGAAAGAGGTACCACGACCCACCCCTGCCAAGGCAACCCTCTCAGCGGGGAAGATGCCGCCGGCGGCGGTCACGGAACCCTGGCGGGGGCGGGTTCGGCGACCGCCGCCGGGCGCCGTCTCCGGTCGTCCTCAGGGGAGCGTCTTCGGGAGAGCGTCAGGTGCCCGTGGGGACGGCGGGGTCGATCAGGGCGGCCCTGGTCAGGGCGCGCACGCCCGCCGCGATCTCTTCGGGTTCGGCGTCCTCGGTGATGAGGCACTGGATCAGGAACCCGGGCAGCAGGCCGAAGAGGGCCTTGCCCGTGCACTCGGCGTCGGCGCCCGGGGCGAGCAGGCCGTTCTCGGCACAGCGCCGGGCGTAGGTGATCCAGTGCCCGCGCAGTCGCGTGAGGTTGTCCTGGACGTAGACGCGTAGCTCCGGCTCGTACATCGCCAGCGCCCATGCCTGCGGAGCGAGGCGTACGAAGCCGTCCTCCGCCGACCGGGCCTGGATGCGCCGGGTCATCCGCACGACGACCTCGTCGAGCGGCAGCAGCGGCTCGTGGGTCACCAGCTCCTCCAGGTACACGTGGAGGTCGCTGATCACCTGGCCGGTGATGGCCTCGATGAGCTCGTTCTTGCTCTTGAAGTACCGGTAGACCGCGCCGGCCGACAGTCCGGACTCGGCGAAGATGTCCTGCATGGACGTGGCGTGCACGCCCTTGCGTATGAAGCACCGGCGGGCGGCCTCCACGATCTGCTGACGGCGCCGCTCCAGGTACTCCTCGCTCACTCGTGGCATGGACCCAATATAAAACGAATGTTCGTTCTTGACGAGGGTGGCGCTCCGGTGCGACCCTGAGGAGAGTCAAAAAGAACGGACATTCGCTTTTTGGAGGCGGACGATGCGGTCCTCCCTGATCCAGCGTGCCGCGGGCGTCGCGCTCGTCGCCGTCGTCCTGCAACTTCTCATGATCGTCGCGTTCTCCTGGCCGGCCACCAGGATCGCCCCCCGCGACGTCCCCATCGTGACCGCCGGCCCGCAGGGCGCCGCCGTGGCCGAACGGCTGGACCGGGAGCGGCCCGGGGCGTTCGAGGTGACCGCGGTGGCCGACGAGGCCGCGGCGCGCGCCGTCCTGGCCGACTACGAGGCCTACGGCGCGATCGTCACCACGCCCTCCGGGCCCAAGGTGCTGGTCGCCTCCGCGGCGTCCCCGATGGTGGCCCAGCAGCTCACCCAGGTCGCGCAGCGGCTGTCAGGCACGCCGCCCGCCGCCGTCCAGGACGTGGTGGCCGCCGACGCCGACGACCCGCGCGGGGCCGGGTTCGGCGCCCTGGCGCTGCCGCTGATCATGTCCGGTATCGCCGCGGCCGTGCTGCTGACCTTCGCGATCCCGGGCCTGGCCGCACGCGCCACCGGGCTGGTGATCTTCGCGGCCCTGGGCGGTCTCGGCGCGGCGTGGCTGTCCCAGGGCTGGCTGTCGCTGCTGCCCGGCTCCTACCTGACCCTCGCCTCCGTCATGGGACTGGCCGTGCTCGCGGTCGCCGGCACCGTCGCCGGGCTCGCCGCGGCGATCGGACGGGCGGGCATCGGCCTGGGCGCGCTGACCTTCCTGCTGCTGGGCAACCCGCTGTCGGCCGCCACCTCGGCGCCCGAGCTGCTGCCGCAGCCATGGGGCGAGCTGGGCCAGCTCCTGCCGCCCGGCGCGGCGATCACGCTGGTGCGCTCGGTGACGTACTTCGACGGCGCGGGCGCCACGGCGCCGCTCATCACGCTGCTCGCCTGGGCGGCGGCGGGGCTCGCCCTGTTCGGGGTCGGGGGCCTGCGCTCCCGCGCCAGGACCGAGGACGTCGCGGAGGCGGAACGGGAGCCCGCCATCGCCTCCTGACCGCCTCTCACGTTCCGGCCGGTGACGCCGACCAGGGGGTCACCGGCCGGTCGCGCGGGTGCCTACGGGAACGCGACCTCGATGCCCTTGCGGTCGCTGGTGAACCGGGCGTCCCACACGTACAGCTTGAGGTCCTCGTCCTGGACGCCCTCCGTGACCGGCAGGTCCGAGGCGACGCGCACCAGGTAGGAGGCGCCCGGCGGGATCATCTTGTCGGCACCCTCGATGACGGGGGGCTCGGAGTCGCCGATGCGGGCGGTGATCTGGCTGCGGTTCGGCAGCGTGCACATGTCCTCGGGGACGCCCGGCTGGGGCATGCAGCGGGAGCGGGCGGACGCCGGCACCTGGGCCCGCGGCATGAACAGGTCGGCCGGGTAGTCCAGCAGTGCGGGGCGGCGCTGGGTGTTGGTGATGATGTAGTCGGCGTAGGCGTAGGTCAGGCCCTGGCCCGGGTTCTTGGACTCGCCCAGGGGCGCCAGGCTGGTGCCCGCCTTGACCGCCGCCAGGCCGTACCCGTAGCCCTCCGGCGTGGTGACGCTGAGCACAGGGCCCGCCTTGGGCGACGGGATGGAACCCGGGCCGTTGGGGTTGGACCGGCCCGTCCCGGCGTTCCCGCCCAGCGAGCCGGGACGGAGGACGACGATGGCGGCGGCGATGAGGGCGATGCCGAGCACGCCCGTCAGGGCGCCCGCGAGGCCGAGCCTGGCCGCCTTGCGTTTCCTCCGCCGCTGGTTCCGGGGCGGCGGACGGCGGGCTCCCGGCGACGGCCTTGGTGGCATCGGCCGTGGCTGCATCTGCCTCTCGTACATCGCTGTCCCCGTGGTGATCTGACTGGGCGCCCTTTCCGGATAGTAAGGAATGGCTCCCTTGACGGTAAGCCCACGATACAGAGTCACCGCGCCAACGAGTGGATCCCGAGGGGCCGGGCGGCCCCGCCCGCCGCCTCAGACGGCGGCTCTGAGCAGCGCGGACGTCCCCAGGCCGCGCAGCGAGGCGTCCAGGATCTCGGCGGTGTGCGCCACCGGGAGCCGCACCCCCTGACGCTCCAGCGCCGTCGCGATCTGCATGGAGCACCCGGGATTGGCGGCGACCAGGAGATCGGCCCCGGTCGCCCGTACCCCGGCCGCCTTCCGGTCGCCGAGCTCCGCGGCGGCCTCCGGCTGGAGCAGGTTGTACGTGCCCGCCGAACCGCAGCAGATCTCCGGGTCGGCGATCTCCTTCACGGTCAGCTCCGGGATCCCGGCGAGCAGCGCGCGGGGCTGGGCGCGCACGCCCTGCGCGTGCGCCAGATGGCAGGCGTCGTGATAGGCGACCGTGACGGGAAGCGGACGCCGTTCGGCGCGCGGCCCCAGTTCGGCGAGGAACTCGGCGAGGTCCTTGGTCTTGGCCGACAGCGCCTCCGCGCGTCCCGCCCATTCGGGCTCGTCGGCCAGCAGCCGCCGGTACTCCTTCATCGCCGAGCCGCAGCCCGCCGCGTTCACCACGATCACGTCGGCCGCCTCGAACGCGACGACGGTGCGGCGAGCGAACTCCCTGGCCTCGTCCTCGCGTCCCGAATGCAGCGACAGCGCCCCGCAGCAGCCCTGGCCGCGGGGGATCAGGACGTCACAGCCCTCCATCGCCAGCACGCGCGCCGTGGCCGCGTTCACACCGGGGAAGAACTCCCGCTGGACGCAGCCTGTGAGCATCGCCACGGTCGCCCGCCGTTCCCCGCGCGCCGCCACTCGCTCGGGGAGCCTGGTGGCGCGGGAGAGCGGCGGCGCGAGGCGTTCCATCGCCGCGAGGGACGGCGACATGCGTTCCAGCAGACCGGTGCGGCGGATCAGGCGGCCCAGCCCGCTCTTCTGGTACGCGCGGAGCGGCCCGCGCAGGGCGCGCAGCCGGTTCGGGTACGGGAACAGCCGGAAGACCGCCTCGCGCAGCATCCGCTCAGGGGCCGACCGGGGATGCTCGCGTTCCACCTCCGCTCGCGTCAGCTCGATGAGCCGGTCGTACTGGACACCGGACGGGCACGACGTCACGCAGGCCATGCATCCCAGGCAACGGTCGAAATGCTCCACCATCGCCCCGGACATGGGGGCACCCTGCGAGTGCTGCTGCATCAGGTGGATACGCCCGCGCGGGGAGTCCATCTCCTCACCCCACAGCACGTATGTGGGGCAGGTGGGCAGGCAGAACCCGCAATGCACGCAGTCGCCGAGCAGGTTGCGGAACTCGCCGTTCTCCACGTGGTCGTCCTCCACTCAGAGCCCCCCGGCGAAGCGGCCGGGGGACATGCGGTAGCCGGGGTCGAACTGCTCCTTGACCCGGCGCATCAGGGACAGCGCCGGAACGGGCCCCCAGACGTCGACCTCCGTCCGAACCGCCTCGGGCGCGTAACGCACGACCGCGCCGCCGCGGTGCGGCCTCCCGTCGAGCAGGCTCCGCAGCGCGCTGAGGGTCTGCGCGACCTGCTCGGGCGTCCTGTCGCCGGGCAGGCCGAGATGCCCGCGTCCCGCCGCCGACCAGGTGAGGGACGCGCCGGCGCCGGCCGTGGACAGCAGGGCGGGAAGCGCGGCGGGCGGCGCCGTGATGTCGATCAGCGTCGTGCCGTCCGGATAGGCGCCCCATCCGTCCGGGGCGGTCTCGCTGACCGCCGTCCCGTCCCCCATCAGGGCCGAAACCTGCTCGATGCGCGCCGCCACGCCCGCGTCCACGCCCTCCAGCAGCACGCCCAGCGTGAGCGCGCCGTCTCTCGCGGCGCACTCGATCGCGCTCGGGGCGGCGGGGGAGTGCAGCACCGCCTGGACGACCTCGTGGGCGCGCGTCCCGTCCGGAACGGCGCACGTCAGGTACGCCCGCGCCGCCGGGACGGGATGCAGCCGGAACGTCGCCTCGACGATCAGCCCGAGCGTCCCGTAGGAGCCGCTGAACAGCCGGCCCAGGTCGTATCCCGCCACGTTCTTGACCACCTTGCCGCCGGAGCGGGCCACCCGCCCGTCCGCGCGGACCACGGTCAGGCCGATCACCAGATCGCGCGGCGACCCGTACCGGAGGCGCAGCGGCCCGGCGGCGGCCGTCGCGATCGTCCCGCCCACGGTGGAGCCCGGGAGCGGCGCGTCGAGCGCGAGCCGCTGCCCCTTCTCGGCGAGGACCTCGGCGAGCCGGTCCGTGCCCAGGCCCGCCTCGACGGTGACCACCAGGTCACCGGCGGCGTGCTCGACGACCCGGTCCAGCCGGGCGGTGTCCAGGAGGAGGTCGCAGCGGCGCGGCGGCGTCCCCCAGTCCAGCCGGGTCTCCGCGCCGCGCGGCACCACCGCCAGGTCGTGCTCCGCGGCCACCCGCATCACCTCGGCGGCCTCGGCCACCGTCGCGGGCGCCGCCACCATGCCGGGAACGACACCGAGCACGCCCTCCTCGGGTTCCCCCGGACGGACGTCGTCACAGACCTTCGCGAGAGCCTTCAACGCGGCGTCGTTCGCGGCCTTGCCGCGCCGGGCCTGCTGCTTCGGCGGCATCAGAACAGTTCCGCCTTCCCCTGCTCCACCAGGGGATGCACGCCTTTCCGCACACCCGGTACCTCGCCGCACAACCGCGGGGTGGGGAAGACCTTGCCCGGGTTGCACAGCCCCGCCGGATCGAAGCCGCAGCGCACCATCTGCATGGTGTCCAGGTCGGTGTCGGTGAACATGCGCGGCATATAGCGGGACTTGTCGACACCCACCCCGTGCTCCCCGGTAATGGAACCGCCGTGCTCGATGCACAGGTCGAGGATCTTGCCGGAGACCTCCTCGGCGCGCTCCTCCGCCCCCTCGACCGCGTCGTCGAACAGCACCAGCGGATGCAGGTTGCCGTCGCCCGCGTGGAACACGTTCGCCACCCGCACCCCCGACTCCGCCGACAGCGCGTCGATCCCCGCCAGCACGCTCGGCAGGGACGTGCGCGGGATGACCCCGTCCTGCACCAGGTAGGACGGGCTGATCCGGCCGACCGCGGCGAACGCCGACTTGCGGCCCTTCCAGATCAGCGCCCGTTCCGCGTCGTCGGCCGCCACCCGGATCTCGAACGCGCCCGCGTCCCGGCACATCTCCTGGACCTGCGCGAACTGGTGCTCCACCTCGGCGGCCGGCCCGTCCAGCTCCACGATCAGCACCGCGCCGGCGCCCGGCGGATAGCCGCAGGACACCGCCGCCTCGGCCGCCTCGATCGACAGCGCGTCCATCATCTCGATCGCCGCCGGCACCACGCCCGCGCCGATGATCGCCGAGACCGCGGCGCCGCCCGCCTCGATCGAGTCGAACGCCGCCAGCAGCGTCTGCACCGCCTCGGGCGTCCTGGTCAGCCGTACCGTGATCTTGGTGGCGATGCCGAGCGTGCCCTCCGCCCCGACGAACACGCCGAGCAGGTCGTAGCCCGCCCCGTCCGCGGACAGCTCCGTGATCTCCCCGTCCGGGGTGACGATCTCGCAGGCCAGGACGTGATGCGCGGTGAACCCGTACTTCAGGCAGTGCGCGCCGCCGGAGTTCTCCGCGACGTTCCCGCCCACCGAGCAGATCTGCTGGCTGGACGGGTCGGGCGCGAAGTGGTACCCGTACGGGCGCACCGCGCGGCTCACGTCCAGGTTGATCACGCCGGGCTCCACGACGGCGCGCCGGTTCTCGATGTCGATCTCCAGGATCCGGCGCATCCGGGAGGTGACGATCAGCACGCCGTCGGTCCGCGGCAGCGCGCCGCCGGACAGCCCGGTGCCCGACCCGCGCGCCACGTACGGGATCCCCGCCGCCGCGCAGCAACGGACGATCTCGGCGATCTCCTCGGCCGTGCCGGGCAGCACGACCAGGCCGGGGGTGGCGCGGTGCGTGGTCAGCCCGTCGCACTCGTACGTGCGCAGCCGCACCGGATCGGAGATCACGGCGTCGTCCCCGAGCAGCCGCGCACAGCGCTCGGCCAGCGCCCGCAGGGGTTCGGACTCGGATATCGGTTCCATCGCGTCCACCATGCTCCCGCGCACCCCCTATCGCAAGATTGCGCCGGCCGCCCGCACCCCTCAGGGCATGCGCTCGTACGCCGGGGTGGTCAGGAACTCCGAGTACTCGTCCGCCAGGGTGACCTCCTTGAACAGCGCCACCGCCTGGTCATAGCGCCGCTCGTTGAACGCCCCGCCCAGCTCCGCGCGGATCTTGGCCAGCTCCTCGTCCATCAGGCGCTCCACCAGTTCCCTGGTGACCTTCTCGCCCTCCTTCAGCGCGACCCCGTTGTAGATCCACTGCCACACCTGGGAACGGGAGATCTCCGCGGTCGCCGCGTCCTCCATCAGGTTGTGGATCGCCACGGCGCCCGCCCCGTCCAGCCAGGTCGCCAGGTAGCGCAGCGCCACGTCGATGTTGTTGCGCAGCCCGGCCTCGGTGATCTCGCCGGGCGTCGCGGACACGTTCAGCAGGTCGGCGGCCGACACCGAGACGTCCTCGCGGAGCCGGTCGAGCTGGTTGGGCCGGTCGCCCAGGACGCCGTCGAAGACCTCCCGGCACACCGGGACCAGGTCGGGATGCGCCACCCAGGACCCGTCGAACCCGTCGTTCGACTCCCGCGTCTTGTCCGCCCGCACCTTCTCCAGCGCGACCTTGTTGACCTCCGGGTCCCTGCGGGACGGGATGAAGGCCGCCATCCCCCCGATCGCGTGCGCGCCCCGCTTGTGGCACGTCCGCACCAGCAGCTCGGTGTACGCGCGCATGAACGGCGCCGTCATCGTGATCGCGTTGCGCTCGGGCAGGACGAAGTCGGCGCCCCGGTCCCGGAACTTCTTGATCACCGAGAACAGGTAGTCCCAGCGTCCCGCGTTCAGCCCGGCGGAGTGCTCGCGCAGCTCGTACAGGATCTCCTCCATCTCGAACGCCGCCGGGATCGTCTCGATCAGCACGGTGGCGCGGATGGTGCCGCGCGGGATGCCCAGCGCGTCCTGGGCCAGGGTGAACGCGTCGTTCCAGAGCCGCGCCTCCAGATGGCTCTCGATCTTCGGCAGGTAGTAGTACGGGCCCTTGCCCTTGGCGATCTGCCGCCGCGCCCCGTGGAAGAGGTACAGGCCGAAGTCGAACAGCGACCCCGACATGGGCTTGCCGTCCACCAGGACGTGCTTCTCCTCCATGTGCCAGCCGCGCGGCCGGACCACGATGGTCGCCAGCTCCTCGTCGTCCTTGAGCGCGTAGGACTTGCCGGTCCTGGGGTCGGTGAAGTCGATGGTGCGGTCGAGCGCGTCCATCAGGTTGAGGTGGCCCTCGACCATGTTCTCCCACAACGGGGTGTTGGCGTCCTCGAAGTCGGCCAGCCACACCTTGGCGCCCGAGTTCAGCGCGTTGATGGTCATCTTGCGGTCCGTCGGGCCGGTGATCTCGACCCGCCTGTCCTCCAGGCCGGGCGCCGGGGGCGCCACCCGCCAGCTCTCGTCCGCCCGGACGGAGGCGGTCTCGGGCAGGAAGTCCAGCGTGCCGCCCGCCGACAGCCGCTCCTGCCGCTCCGCCCTGGCCCGCAGCAGTTCCTCGCGGCGCCCGCCCAGCTCGCGCTGCAGCGTCGCCAGCAGGTCAAGCGCCTCGGGCGTCAGGATCTCGTCGTACCGATCGCCGGGAGTGCCGGTGACCTCGACCTGTGCAGCCATCCGCCTGCCCTTTCGTATCGCGAAATTTCACTTCTGTTGTGTGAAGAAACGCTACTTCCCGCGCGTGACGGCGGTCAAAGCACCCCCGGGCCAGGTCTTCCCACGCGCCGTCCCGCAACCATCGCGCAGGTCACGGGCTCCACGGCGGGTTCGGTCAGGCGGGGCGGGCCGCCGGGGCGGGTTGGAGGCGAACCCGGATGACCTCCGGGGCCCGCCGTGAGACGATCTCGGGAAGACACGGCGCCGCCGCGGCGTTCTACCGAGGACATATGACTCATCCTTTTTCCGCAGACAGCGAGCCTCGAACGACCGACAGGGCCGAAAACGCGCTCCTGGCCGCCGAGGCGTACGACACGGACATCGATACCGACATCGACACCGACACCGATCGCGAGCCGCTGACCGGCGAACTCGACCTGGAGGACCGCCGGGCCCTGCGCCGCGTCGCGGGACTGTCCACCGAGCTGGCCGACGTCACCGAGGTCGAGTACCGCGCGCTCCGGCTGGAGCGCGTCGTCCTGGTCGGCGTCTGGACCGACGGCACGGCCGAGATGGCCGAGAACTCCCTGCGCGAGCTGGCCCTGCTCGCCGAGACGGCCGGATCGCAGGTCCTGGAGGGCCTCGTGCAGCGGCGCGGCCGTCCCGACCCGGCCACCTACATCGGCTCGGGCAAGGTCGAGGAGCTGCGCGACGTCGTCATCGCCACCGGTGCCGACACCATCATCTGCGACGGCGAGCTGACCCCGAGCCAGCTCCGGCACCTGGAGGAGACCGTCAAGGTCAAGGTGATCGACCGGACCGCGCTGATCCTCGACATCTTCGCCCAGCACGCCAAGAGCCGCGAGGGCAAGGCCCAGGTCGAGCTGGCCCAGCTCAACTACCTGCTGCCGCGCCTGCGCGGCTGGGGCGGCAACCTGTCCCGCCAGGTCGGCGGGCGCGCCGCGGGCGGCGTCGGCATCGGCGGGCGCGGCCCCGGTGAGACCAAGATCGAGCTGGACCGGCGCCGGATCCGCACCCGGATGGCCAAGCTGCGCCGCCAGATCGACGGGATGTCCAAGGCCCGCGACACCAAGCGCGGCGAGCGCCGCCGCCACCAGGTCCCGGCCGTGGCCATCGCCGGCTACACCAACGCGGGCAAGTCGTCCCTGCTCAACCGGCTCACCGGCGCCGGCGTCCTGGTGGAGGACGCGCTGTTCGCCACCCTCGACCCGACCGTGCGGCGGGCCGAGACGCCGGGCGGGCGCACCTACACGCTGGCCGACACCGTCGGATTCGTCCGGCACCTGCCGCACCAGCTGGTGGAGGCGTTCCGGTCCACGCTGGAGGAGGTCAGCGACGCCGGCCTGATCCTGCACGTGGTGGACGGCTCCGATCCCGACCCCGAGGCGCAGATCGACGCCGTGCGGGAGGTCCTCCGCGAGATCGGCGCGGACACGATCCCCGAGATCATCGTGATCAACAAGGCGGACGCGGCGGACGAGCTCGCCCTCGCCCGCCTCCAGCTCCGCGAACCGCACAGCGTGGTCGTCTCGGCCCGGACGGGCTTCGGCATCGAGCGGCTCCGCGCCGCCATCGAGGCCGACCTGCCCGTGCTGCAGCGCGAACTGCGTGCCCTCGTCCCGTACGACCGCGGCGATCTGGTCGCCAAGGTCCACGACCGCGGTGAGGTCCTCAAGCAGGAGCACACGCCGGAGGGCACCCTGCTGCACGCCCGCGTGCCGGATGACCTCGCTTGGGAACTCCAGCGCTACGAAAGCCTGGCCCCGACGTCTTGATGCCGCGCTCGCGCCCTGGGGTGTGGGCCGGTTTCGCAGGTCCTGGCTTCGATCAGGGGCGCCTTCCCTGGGTAGGCCCGTCGTCATGGCGGGAATGCCGGGAGGGCGCCCCTTCCTCATGTCCGCCTCCTCGGCGGATCGTTACTCTGCGTAATTGTGCTACGACAATATGGGCGAATCGGACACCCGCTCCGGTGTGCTCGGACCCTTTTCGGGCTGGCCAACGGCTGGCCTAGGTCTCGCCCAAATACGGGTAAGCGGGCCGGGGAAATGGCGAATGGTGGTCGCCGAACGGTGACAGCTTCTGCATTCCGCTTGACGCCGCCCGTGGAATCCGTACGGTCATAGGACCAGGGCGGGGCGAGGGCGGCGATGCACGGTGACCGGTTGTTGTGTGAAGTATTTGGCATTGTGCGGGCATTGTCCGGTTGTCGGAGTTCGGTGACCAGCGTGGACGTGCCACCGCGGGCCGCCTCCCGCCGGCGGCTCCCTGGAACCTTTCCCGTGGCGGTCGCGTTCGCCGAGCAGAGGTTGTCGGCCGGGCCGCCAGTGCACTACCGTGACGAAACCGATATCTCCGGTCTCGTTGCTCCTGGTGATCACTCGATCACCAGACCCTCCATCGGTGAATCGCCGGCACCCAGTCGGCGTTCCGGAACGAGAGCAGGTGGCCCACGTCATGGCAGACCCGTACACCAGCGCAGGTGGCTCGCCCCCGCACGCCATGGCTTGTCCGGGTCCGGGAGAGGCCGGCCCGCGCCGCTCGACCACGAGCGCGCCGCGGCACCGGTCGGTGAATGGCCCGTTCCAATCCGCTCCGCCGCAGGTCACCGCCTTGCCGCGCAGCGCCGGAAGCGCCACCCCGCCCGCCGCGTGGCCGCCCGCCGCGTGGCCGCCCGCCGCCCCAGTGACGCCCACGAACGCCACCCCCGCGTCGACTCCCGTCCCGTCCGGTGCCGCGCCCTGGGGCGCGCCGACCGTCCCGGGCCGGTGACCCTATGACCGTACGGCTGTTGACGAACATCGGCAGGCTCTGGACGGGCACCGACGTCTGCAGCAACGCCGCCGTGCTCATCCACGACGACCGGATCGTGTGGGCCGGTCCCGCCTCCGACCTGCCGCAGAGCGTGCCCGGCATCATCGACGACATCGTCGACGTCGACCACGTGGAGAACCTCGGCGGCGGGCTCGTCACGCCCGGCCTGATCGACGCGCACTCGCACCCGGTGTACGCGGGCAACCGCTGGGCCGAGCTGGCGATGCGCACCAGCGGCTCGTCCCATTCCGCGATCGCCGCGGCCGGCGGCGGCGTCAACTCCACGGTGACCGTCACCCGGGGCACCGACCCCTGGACGCTGTGCAACGGCGTCCGCGAACGCCTCCGGCAGTGGATCCTCGCGGGCACCACCACGGTCGAGGCCAAGACCGGCTACCACCTCACCCGCGACGGCGAGATGGCCGACATCCGCATGCTGCGCTCCCTTGAGGGCGAGCCGTCCATGCCCCGGATCCACGCCACGTTCCTGGCCGCGCACATCCTGCCGCCCGAGTTCTTCGGACGCCGCCGCGACTACATCGAGGCCGTCCGCCAGTGGGCCGGAGACGCGGCCGTCGCGGGCGCCGACAGCATCGACGTCTACTGCGACGAGGGCCACTTCACCGCCGAGGAGGCCCGCGCCCTCCTCCTGGCCGGCAAGCGCGCCGGGCTCAAGGCCCGCATGCACGCCTGCGCCAACGAGCGCATCGGCGCCGCCCAGGTCGCGGCCGAAGTGGGCTGCGCGTCCGCCGACCTGCTCACCCAGGCCAACGAGGACGACATCAAGGCGCTCGCGCACGCCGGCGTCACCGCGACCGTGTGCCCGGGCAGCGCGCTCAACAGCGCCCGTCCGCCCGCACCGGTCCGCGCCATGCTCGACCGCGGCGTGCCCGTCGCGCTCGGCACCGACCACAACCCCGGTCAGTGCGGCATCACGTCCATGCCGCTCGTGATCGGCCTGTCGGTCGCCATGTTCGGCCTCAGCGTCACCGAGGCGCTGCGCGCCGCCACCCTCGGCGGCGCCTCCGCCCTGCGCGTCGGCGACCGCGGCTCGCTCGCCCCCGGCATGCTCGCCGACATCGTCCTGTGGGACGCCGACCACGAGGGCGCCTTCGCCTGGGCGTTCGGCCTGCGCGCCCTGCGGGTGTGGCGCGGCGGAGTCCCCGTCCAGCCCTGACCCGCCGGCCGAACCTGGCCGTTACACAGGCTTGTTACACAGCGATACATCACGGTCACCCTCGCGTCCCGGCGCCGGAGTAGTCTCCTGCCATGGGAAGCGCGGTCGCGGTTGTCACGGATTCCAGTGCGTACCTCCCCCCACGCCTCGTCGAACGGCACGGGCTCACGATCGTCCCCCTCCAGATCGCCATCGGCGGTGAGACACGGGACGAGGGCGACGTCACCACCGAGCAGGCGGCGCAGGCGCTGAAGGAATGGCGCCCCGTCACCACGTCCCGCCCATCCCCCGAACGGTTCGCGCACGCGTTCAAGGCGGCCGCTGGAGCGGGCGCGCCCGCCGTCGTCTCCGTCCACCTCTCCGCGGCCATCTCCGGCACGCTGGAGGCGGCCCGGCTCGCCGCGGAGGACGCACCCGTACCCGTGCACGTCGTCGACTCCGGCACCATCGGCCTCGGCCTGGGCTTCGCCGCGCTCTCCGCCGCCGAGGCCGCACTCGACGGCGCCTCCCCTGAGGACGTCGTCGCCGCCGCGGAACGCCGCGCCGAACTCTCGCGCTCGCTGTTCTACGTCCACACCCTGGAACACCTCCGTCGCGGCGGGCGCATCGGCGCCGCCGCGACACTGCTGGGGTCCGCGCTCATGGTCAAGCCCCTGCTCGGCATCCAGAACGGGGCCATCACCCCCGTCGAGAAGGTGCGCACCACATCCCGCGCCCTGGCCAGGCTCGCCGACCTCGCCGTCGCGGAGGCGGCCGACCGCGAGGTCGACCTGGGAGTCCAGCACCTGGCCGCGGCCTCCCGCGCCGAGGCCCTGGCCGGCGAACTACGCGACCGCATCCCCCACGTCAGGGACCTCCACATCGGCGAAGTCGGCCCGGTCATCGGCGCCCACGTAGGCCCCGGCATGCTAGGCGTCGTCGTAGCCCCACGCCTCTAACCGGCGAGTTATCCACAGTCCCGGAACCGTCTCCCGTCCGAACACTCACATTCCTAACGTCGGACGCATGAAGCGTTACGGCAGGGAGACCGACCGGCTCCGCGTGCTTTCCGCACGGCCGCGTGCGACCGCGGAGAACGGCCGTTCAGGCCCCACTCCGCTCTTTCCGAAAAACGCGGAAGAATCTCCTTCTGACGCCCATATCAGAGCAGACTCCAACCGTCCCGCCGATCACCACAAGCGCTCCCACCTGCGCGAACGCCTAGACCCGGGAATCGCGGGCGGCCGAGTCCTCATCCTTTTCGGTCTGGTGGCAGCACTGGTGGCCGGTGGTTACTTCTGGGCGGCCCGCCCCGACCCCCAGCCCGTCTCAGCACCAGCCGGAGTCCCGTCCCTCACGTCTTCCGCGCCCCCTTCCCCCTCCCAGGGCGGCACGGTGGTCGTTCACGTTCACGGCAAGGTCAAACGCCCCGGCATCGTCACCCTCCCCGCCGGATCCCGTGTCGCGGACGCGATCAAAGCCGCCGGCGGAGCCCGTCCCGGCGCCGGTACCGGCCCCCTCAACCTGGCCCGCAGGCTCATCGACGGCGAACAGATCTCCGTCGGCGTCAGGGGAGCCCCGGCCCCGTCCGTCTCAGGCTCCACGAGCACGGCAGGCCCCTTGGACCTCAACACGGCGACCGCCGACCAACTGGACCAGCTACCCGGCGTAGGCCCCGTCCTGGCCCAACGCATCATCGACTACCGCACCCAGCACGGCGGCTTCCGCTCCGTAGAACAACTCCAGGAGGTCTCCGGCATCGGCTCCCGGCGCTACAACGACCTGAAATCGATGGTCCGCGTATGAACCAACCCCCCAACCCACCGCCGCGCCACGACCTCCGCCTCATCCCCCCAGCCCTGGCGACCTGGCTGTCCGCCTACCTGACCATCGGCCTCCCACCACCCCTCACCTACACCATCGCCGCCGTCACGACCGCAGCCGCCGCCCTACTCCTCCTCACCCCCCGCAAACCAACCCAACCTCCACCCCAAAGCCGAAATCCCAGCCCCAACAAGAGCCCCCACAGCCAACCGACAACCCCGAAACACCAGCAAGCCACAAGCACAAGCCCCAATCAGCCAACCCCAAAGCCACCCACACCGCGACAACAACAGAAGGAGCAAGCCAAGCCCCAAGGGCGGCCCAACCAACTCGCTGCGAACCGTCCAACGCCGTCCGAAAGCCAGCACCCAGGGCGAGCGGAGCCGCAAGGCTCGAAGCTCAACGAGGCAGGCGCAAAGTGTCCCGAGAGCACTCGCAGTCAAGAGGTGGAGCGGGCGGGGCTGCGAAGCCCTGAGTCCGACCAGTCTGGTACGACGCGAGCGGCGTCCTCCGCTGGACAGGAGCCAGCGCGTGCGGAGTGGCGAGGTCCAAAGCTTGAGCAGCCAGGTGCGGAGCGTCCCGCGAGCCCCCAGAAACAAAAGCCGGGGCGTGCTGAGCCACAAAGTCCAAAGCCGAACCGGCCCGCCGCGAAGCGTGCAGCGCCGTCCGGGAGACAGGAACCAGGACGTACGGAGCCGCGAAGCCTGGAGCCCAACCAAGCAGAGGCGAAGCACCCCACGACAACCCCAAGGCAGGAGGGGGAGCGCGCAGAGTTGCGAAGCCCTGGGCCCGACCGCCCTGGTGTGAAGCGGGCGGCGTCGCCCGGGGAGCAGGGGCTGGGGCGGGAAGGGCTGCGAAGTCCGGAGTTCAGCCAGGCAGGTGCGGAACGTCTCACGACGACCCGGAGACAGGAGGGGGAGCGGGCCGAGACGCGAAGGCCAGGGTCAAGTACGCAGGGGGCTGGACGGAGCTGGGCGGGGTGGGGTTGGCCGGGTTGGACGGGGTCGGGTCGATCCGAGAGCGGCTGGGGACGTTCGGAGCGGATGCTCATCGGGGTGGTGCTGGCTTGCGTGGCGGCGGCATCCCTTGCCGCGGGGCTGCGGGTCTCGGCCGTCGGCTCTGGGCCGGTGCGCGACCTCGCCGAGGCGCGGGAACGTGCGGTCGTCGAGGTCGTTCTCACCACTGACCCACAGCCCGTGGTACGGCCTGGACGGCCGATCATCCTGGCACGGGCGAGGGCCGAAGCCGTCCTCTTGCGCGGACGCCGCCTCCAGGTGCGCGTACCCGTCCTGTTGATCGCGGACGACCGGCGGTGGCTGGGACTGCTGCCAAGCCAGAAGGCCCGGGTGAGTGGCCGTCTCGCCCCGCCTCGCCGGGCCGAGCTCCTGGCGGCCGTGCTCTTCGTGCGTGGCCCGCCGATCTCCCTTGGCCGCCCGTCGGCGGTCCAGCGGGCGGCCGAGACCGTGCGTGCCCGGCTGCGGCTGGCCACCGACCATCTGCCGCCCGACCAGCGCGGTGTGCTTCCCGGCATGGTCGTGGGGGACACCTCGCGCCTCACCCCCGAACTGTCGGAGGACTTCAAGACCGCGGGCCTCACGCATCTGCTGGTGGTCTCGGGAGCCAACCTGGCGATCGTCATCGGCGCGGTGCTGGGGCTGTGCCGGCTCGCCGGCCTCGGACGGGTACGGGCTCCCCTCGTCGCGGTCCCCGCCGTGCTGGCGTTCGTGGTGGTGGCGCGGCCCGAGCCCAGCGTGCTGCGGGCGGCGGTCATGGGCCTGATCGGCCTGCTGGCACTGGTCACCGGACGGCAACGCCAGGGCCTGCCCGCCCTCGCCGCCGCCGTCCTGGCCCTGGTACTGATCGATCCCTCGCTGGCCCGCTCGTACGGGTTCGTGCTCTCCGTGCTGGCCACAGCCGGGTTGCTCGTCCTGGCGCCCATCTGGAGGGACCGATGGCGTCGCCGGATGCCCGGCCCCTTGGCCGATGCGCTCGCGGTCACCGCGGCGGCTCAGGTCGCCGTCGCCCCGGTGCTGGTCATGCTGTCGGGCGAGCTGGGAGTAGTGGCCATCGCGGCGAACCTGCTCGCGGCGCCGGTCGTCGCCCCGGCCACCCTGCTCGGTGCGCTCGCCGCCCTGGTCGCACTGGTGGCCCTGCCGCCGGCCCGACTGTTGGCGTGGGCCGCCGGACTCTGCGTGGGCTGGGTCGCGGCCATCGCCCGCACTGCGGCAGACCTCCCGTACGCCACCCTCCCGTGGCGAGGCGGTGCCCTGGGCGCGGTGAGCCTGCTTCTGGCGGCGGCCGTGGCGGTGCTCATCCTGCGCTCCCGCCGACTGCGTCTCGTCGCCATCGCAGCCATGACCGGTGTGCTCATCGCCGTCGTGGCCCTGCGCGCGGTCGGGCCCGGATGGCCGCCACCGAACTGGGCCATGGTCGCCTGCGACGTCGGCCAAGGCGACGCCCTGGTCCTCGCCACTGGACGGGCGTCCGCTGTCGTGGTCGACGCCGGCCCCGAACCCGCCCTCGTCGACGCCTGCCTGGATCGCCTCGGCGTACGCCAGGTGCCCCTGCTGGTCCTGACCCACTCCCACGCGGACCACATCGAAGGCACCGCCGGTGTCCGGCAGGGCCGCGTCATCCATACCGTGCTGGTCACGCCGTCAAGCTTCGGCCGAGAGGCCCGTCACGCGTTCGGCCTCACCCTACGCACCGCGATGACCGGCCAGCGCTGGAGCATCGGAGATCTCACCCTCTCCGTACTGGGCCCACCGCCATCGGCACCACGCCTGTCGGCGTCCGACGACGGAACCATGCTCAACAACGCAAGCATCGTCCTGGTGGCCCGAGCTCCCGGCTTCAGCGCGCTTCTGGCCGGAGACGTCGAGGAGGAGGCCCAACGTGCGCTCTCCCCGAGCATCCCGCCCGTCCACGTCCTCAAGGTCCCCCACCACGGCTCACGCTCCCAGTCCGCCCCCTTCTTCGCCGCCGCCCGTCCCGCCGTCTCGATCATCTCCGTGGGCAAGGAGAACGACTACGGCCACCCGTCCCCGGCCACCCTCGCTCTCCTGAACCACCAGGGCACCCGCATCCACCGCACCGACCAGCACGGAGACATCGCCATAACCAGGACAGCCACCGGCCTCTCCGTGGTAACCCGCCACTGATCCTCAGGAGCCGCCCCAACCAATCCACATGCCACAAACCCCGACTAAAAACTCAACTCACAACCACGCGTCGGTCGCTAGCACCGTGGACGGCCTATCAAGGTCGCGGCTGTCTTTAGAGATCGTGCGGCTGGGCGGTGATCCGGAGGCCGATGGCGATACCCCGGCCAGGATGAATCACTTGCCATTGGCGACACGGAGCAGTGCGCCGGTGCGCTCAAGCTGTCGTTGCGGCGGTTCCCGCCCGGCAGCGCGTGGCGTTCGCAGCGCTCTAGCCCAGATGCTCAGTCATCTCGTCCGGCTGCACCCTCTTGGTGATCCCGGGCGGCAGCTCATCAGGCCCGTCAGCGACACTTCCCGGGGGCGTGGGCGGGCTCGTTCAGCTCGGCTATCAGATGCGCATCCGAGCAGACGACTGGTGTCGGCTCAGGCATACGGGGACTGGAATCCCAGATGGCGATCACGATTGCCGAACGAGTCGGAAGCTGATCTCTCTGGTGGGCGTTGTCGTGGTGGCGTTGGCCGGGAGCTCTGTGGCGATCAGCAGTGAATCGTCCTGAATAAGAGAACGGTCCCAAATTCGGAAATCTGAAGCCAGATGTCTCGCGCCATGTCGATGACCTCTGGCAAGGTCGGCATGGGAGGTTTAATTCGCATTTCTTCGCAATTTCCGTATACTCGCGAGAAGGGTCATTGATGTGGTTTATCTTCCGTCTGTAGTCGTCCAAGGCGGGAGAGGAGACCACATGCGAGTGAGGCGACAAGTTTCCGATCGGCGGTTCGTCGTCCCCATCGGCGACGCGGACCCGGCGTTCTGCCCGGAGGCGCCGTGAGCAGCACCCCGCTTGAGCGGTTCCAGCGGGCCGCCGCCGCGCCCGCCGCAGTACTGGGACCGGCACGGCTGCGGAGGCTCGCCCAACGCTTCGAGAACGGGGCTTACGTCAGCTACGGCGATATCGAGCAGGACTTCCGCGCCGAAGTCGACGCCATCCGCGATGCCGCGTTCCAGGAGGACGACCTTCCCTTGGTCGCCGTGGCCGCGTACCTGAACGGCGCGGCGACGGCGCTCGAACACCAGGAGTCCGCGGTCCATGTCGAGCCGGTGTGGAGCGGGCCCACCAGCCACGCGGTGCCCGTGCGCTCGACCGCTCAGGCGCTCACCGGTGTCGTCGAGCGCGCGGGTCGTGAACTGCTCTTGATGACGTACTCGGCCGTGTCGTATCCGCCGTTGCAGGCGGCGCTTGGCGCGGCCGTCGGACGCGGGGTACGTGTCCACATCGTCGTCGAGACGTTCCAGGGAGCAGGCGCGATCTGCGGTGAGGAACCCGCCGCCGCCTTCCGTGAGTTGGGCTTCGAGCCGTGGCATTGGCCGGCGACGCGGCGTCCCGACCGGCGGGGGCTGATGCACGCCAGGATCGTGGTGGCGGACCGCCAGGAACTGCTGGTGTCCAGCGCCGACCTCACTCAGCCGGGTGTGGAGAACAACATCGCGGCAGGGCTGCTGGTGCGTGGTGGCCCCGCACCCGAACGGGCCGCAGAGCACTTCGACGCACTGTGCGCGGACGGCACCCTTGAGCGCATGTGAGCCGGTGACCACCTTCGCGGGCGGTTGCGAGCGGACGCCCTTCCCATCGGCGAAGGCGGGATGGGCGAGGTCTGGGACGCGATCGAGACCCGCCTGCGTCGCCATGTCGCGGTGACGTTCCTTTTCCGGGAAGCGGCCTCTGTGTCGCCTCCCGAGAGTTCCTCCAGTCGTGCTTGGAGCGGTGCGCACGATCATCCAGTGGCGCGAAAGTTTCTACGGTGAAGGTTACCTTCGTGATCTTTTCCGGGTGTGGAGTAGGGGGATCGGGGCTTCGGCCAGTTCCATGAAGTTCGTGCCCATGTCCCAGGATGAGCGTTCGGGGTAGCGGATCAGGTCGATGCATGCCTCGATCCATAGGGCGAGGAGGGCGAGGGCCTGCATGGCGAGGAAGATTTTCCATGCCGACCATGGGGTGTGCCGTTCCGAGGTGGCGAGGGGGCCGACTCGGCCCTTGCGATCCCATACCACTTCGAGTGTCTCGCCTTTGTTCGCGAGAGCGTGTCCGCGGGACAGCTGGCTCGGTCCTCCTTCGGGACAGCGCAGGGAATGCCGGTACACGGTGCGGGTTTCCCAGTGGCCGCCACCGTCGCCGTCGCTCACGTATTCCCGGTAGGTGCGCTTGATGACGTCCAGTACCTGGCAGACTCCGGACTGCCCGCTCAGGTCGAGAGCCGCGTTCTGGATGGCGGACTGCGCGGGCGCCACGCTCAGGAAGAGCAGCGCCGCCGCCACCATTCCGACCCAAGGCCAGCTCGACCAGAAGAACAACAGCCCGCACGCCCCGGCGACCAGAAGGAACAGCGCCAGGACGAGAACCAGATTCCATCCGCCGCCCATGCCATAGGCGATGGCATAGGCCCAGGCGATGACCAGCCCGGCCCCGATTCCCAGGACGACCAGGGGGCCGAGAAACCGCAGGAACCTGATGCGGAAGGGCATTCTGCGGCGGTACATACATTAATGATCGCATATGCTCTGGTAATGCAGATGTCGCCGGCATCCGTGCGCTCGGTGCGGCATGGGGGGCGCGGGCGTGGCATGCTGCTGGGGTGGCTGGGGACGGGATCACGCTGATCGTGGGGGACGAGGAGCTGCTCGTGGAGCGGGCCATCGGGGATGTGGTGGCTTCGGCGCGGGCGGACGACCCGGAGACCGAGGTGATCGATCTGGTTCCGGGGGAACTGGAGCCGGGGAAGCTGGCGGAGCTGACCTCGCCCTCGCTGTTCGGCGGTGGGAAGGTGCTGGTGCTGCGGTCGGCTCAGGATCTCGGGAAGGACCTGACGGCCGAGGTGCTGGCGTACGCGAAGGACCCGGCCGACGACGTGGCGCTGGTGGCCGTCCACCACGGCGGCGCCAAGGGGAAGGCGCTCGTGGACGGGCTGGCCAAGGCGGGGGCGCGGAAGGTGTCCTGCCCCAAGGTCACGAAGGTGGGGGAGCGGATCGACTTCGTCCGGAACGAGGTCCGGCGGGCCGGCGGCAGGATCTCGCCGGACGGCGCGCGGATGCTGCTGGACGCGGTGGGCAACGACCTGCGTGAACTGGCCGGTGCGTGCGGCCAGCTCGTGGCCGACACGGGAGGCCGGATCGACGACGCGGCGGTCGCCCGGTACTACCGGGGACGTGCGGAGGTGAGCGGCTTCACCGTGGCCGACAAGGCGATCGAAGGGCAGCTCGCGGACGCGCTGGAGCAGTTGCGGTGGGCCCTCGCCACGGGGGTCGCGCCCGTGCTCATCGTGAGCGCGCTGGCGCAGGGCGTGCGGAGTCTGGCGAAGGTGGGGGCCGCTCCGCGCGGGGCGAGGGGCGCGGCGCTGGCCAAGGAGCTCGGTATGCCGCCCTGGAAGATCGACCGGGTGCAACGGCAGCTGCGGGGCTGGTCCGGGGAGGGCGTGGCGCGGGCCCTGACCGCTGTGGCCAAGGCGGACGAGCAGGTCAAGGGCGGCGCGGCCGATGCCGCCTACGCCTTGGAGAAGGCGGTCGCGGAGGTCGTGGCGGCCCGTCAGGTGCGCTGAGCGGGGTCAGGACTCGGAAAGGCGTTTCAGGCCCTCCGCCTCCTGGGTCAGGTAGCGGCGGGTCAGGCGGCCGTACAGAAGACCGATCAGCGGAGCGGCCGCGCCTCGCTGGTCGAGGGTGAGGCGGACGGTGACCGTGCCGTCGCCGGGGGTCAGGTAGTGACCGGCCGTGGTCACCACACCGGGTGCGCGTGACTCCCAGACGAAGGAGCGTCCCGGGTCGAACTCGGTGACCGTCCAGATCGCCGGGCGGAGCCTGGGCTGGTGGAGGCGGGTCCGGGAGCCGTCGCCGAAGTCGTCGTCCAGCCGTTCGACACGGGTGACGGACGGCGTCATCTCCGGCCAGCGCCCGACGTCGACGAGGACGGACCAGACCGTGTCGGCGGCGGCGTCGATGTCGATGGTGGTCTCGAAGCGCATACGGTTCGTTCCTTGACGATCACGTGATGGTGAGGAAGCCCGGGGGGACCGCGTCCACGAGCCAGACCCCGTTGGCGCTGACACGGAACTCGTGGCCGGCGGCGGCCATGCCCGCCGCGTCGACGGTGAGGATGACCGGCTTGCCGCGGCGCGTCCCGACCCTGGTGGCGGTCTCGCGGTCGGGGGACAGGTGGACGGCGTGCCGGTCCATCGGCTTCAGGCCCTCCCGCCAGATCATGGGGAGGAAGCGGCCGACGGTGCCGTGGTAGAGGACCTCGGGCGGGGGAGTCACCGGCAGGCCGAGGTCGACCGGGATGGAGTGGCCCTGGCTGGCGCGGATCCGCTTGCCCGATTCGTCGAACGCGTAGCGCTTCTTGTCGTTGGCCGCCACGACCTGGCCGAGCTCGTCGCGGGTGATGGGGAAGCCGTGCGCCGCGGCCGCCGTCAGCAGTTCATCGACGTCGGCCCAGCCGGCCGGGTCGAGGGTCAGGCCGATCCGCTCGGGCTGGTGCCGCAGATGCCTGGCGAGGTACTTGGAGACCCTCACCATGCGGCGCTCGTTCATGACGAATCACGGTACCGGGGCGGTCGCCGGGGAGAGTACTGATTTGTCCGCGATGGCACGCCGTGGCGGGTCCCAGGCAACGTGAAACGGCCGGGCCGTGACGAAGGGGGCCCGGCCGTTGTCTCCGGCCGCGTTTACCTGAGCGCGGGCTTACTTGGTGCTCTGCAGAGCGGCCGCGCGCTTGGCGATGGCCGACTTGCGGTTGGCGGCCTGGTTCTTGTGGATGACGCCCTTGCTGGCGGCCTTGTCCAGCTTGCGGGCCGCGGCGCGCTGCAGCTCGATCGCCTTGTCGACCTCGCCGGCCTCGGCGGCCTCGCGGAACTTGCGGATCGCCGTCTTCAGCTCGGACTTGACGGCCTTGTTGCGCAGCCGGGCCTTCTCGTTCTGCTTGTTGCGCTTGATCTGGGACTTGATGTTAGCCACGTCGTAGTGCCTCAGCCTTGGTTCGCGATCCTCGCCTGCCGCGCAGCGGGCGGCAGGCCCATAACGTTCGGTGGTAGACGGGGCGACGGTGCCCCGAGGCACGACGGTACGCCACACGCAGTCGCACAGCCTACCAATCACCGGCCCCGGCCCCAAACCGTGGCGGACGGGCGCACTCGACCGCACTCGACTTGCACTCGGCTTGCACTCGACCATGAAGGACAGAACAGCCAAGTACAGAGCATCCGGCCGGGCATGGGACCATGGAGACGGCAGTCCATGCCAGTAGACAACTGCCCACCAGCGAGTTTGCGAACGGACCCCGGTGCCTCCGACTGAGCCGAACAAGACCGATCCCGCGATCATCAGGAACTTCTGCATCATCGCGCACATCGACCATGGCAAGTCGACGCTCGCCGACCGGATGCTGCAGCTGACCGGGGTGGTCGAGGAACGCCAGATGCGCGCGCAGTACCTCGACCGGATGGACATCGAGCGCGAGCGCGGCATCACGATCAAGAGCCAGGCCGTGCGGCTGCCCTGGACGGGTCCGGACGGCACCGACCACGTCCTCAACCTGATCGACACCCCGGGGCACGTGGACTTCTCCTACGAGGTGTCCCGGTCGCTGGCGGCGTGCGAGGGCGCGGTGCTGCTGGTGGACGCGGCCCAGGGCATCGAGGCGCAGACGCTGGCCAACCTCTACCTGGCGATCGAGGCGGACCTGCACCTGATCCCCGTGCTCAACAAGATCGACCTGCCCGCCGCGCAGCCGGACCGGTACGCCGAGGAGCTGGCCGGGATCATCGGCTGCGAGCCGTCCGACGTGCTGCGGGTGTCGGGCAAGACCGGCGAGGGCGTGCCGGAGCTGCTCAACCGGATCGTCGAGACGGTGCCGGCGCCGGTCGGCGACCCCTCGGGCCCGGCGCGGGCGCTGATCTTCGACTCGGTGTACGACACCTACCGCGGCGTGGTGACCTACGTCCGGATCGTGGACGGGCACCTGTCGCGGCGCGAGAAGAGCCTGATGATGTCGACCGGCACCGCGCACGACACGCTGGAGGTCGGCGTGATCTCGCCCGAGCCCAAGCCGGTGGACGGGCTGGGCGTCGGCGAGGTCGGGTACCTGATCACGGGCGTGAAGGACGTGCGGCAGGCGCGTGTCGGCGACACCGTGACCAGCGCGTCCAGGCCCGCGCGGGAGCCGCTGGGCGGCTACCAGGACCCCAAGCCGATGGTGTACTCGGGGCTGTACCCGGTGGACGGCGACCAGTACCCCGAGCTGCGGGACGCCTTGGACAAGCTGCGGCTCAACGACGCCGCGCTGGTCTACGAGCCGGAGACCTCGGCGGCGCTGGGCTTCGGGTTCCGCTGCGGCTTCCTCGGGCTGCTGCACATGGAGATCGTCCGGGAACGGCTGGAGCGCGAGTCGGGCCTGTCGCTGATCTCCACCGCGCCGAACGTGATCTACCGGGTGGTGATGGAGGACGGCACCGAGCACACCGTCACCAACCCCAGCGAGTTCCCCGAGGGCAAGATCGCGGCGGTGTTCGAGCCGGTGGTGAAGGCCACGCTGCTGTCCCCGAGCGAGCACATCGGCGCGATCATGGAGCTGTGCCAGGGGCGGCGCGGGGTGCTGCTCGGCATGGACTACCTGTCGGCCGACCGGGTGGAGATCCGCTACACGCTGCCGCTGGCGGAGATCATCTTCGACTTCTTCGACCAGCTGAAGTCGCGGACCCGCGGCTACGCCTCGCTCGACTACGAGCCGAGCGGCGAGCAGCAGTCCGACCTGGTCAAGGTGGACATCCTGCTGCAGGGCGAGTCGGTGGACGCGTTCAGCCAGATCGTGCACCGCGACAAGGCGCGCGAGTACGGGCTGATGATGACGGCCAAGCTCAAGGAGCTCATCCCGCGGCAGCAGTTCGAGGTGCCGATCCAGGCCGCGATCGGCGCGCGCATCATCGCCCGCGAGAACATCCGCGCCATCCGCAAGGACGTCCTGGCCAAGTGCTACGGCGGCGACATCTCCCGCAAGCGCAAACTGCTGGAGAGGCAAAAGGAAGGCAAGAAGCGGATGAAGACGATCGGGCGGGTGGACGTGCCGCAGGAGGCGTTCGTCGCGGCCCTGTCGACCGGCGAATCCTCCGCCGACAAGGGCAAGCGGTAACAGCCGTCCCAAGTCCCCGCACCTCAGCGGGAACGGGCCGCCTCGCGGGCGTTGTTCTCGAATCGGTAAAGTCACGGTGACGCAGCGTCCGCGGGAGGACACTGGGCGTCGTGAGTCATTCGTTGCTGCATCAGGTTCTGGTCTCCGGCCTGGTGGTGCCGGTCGGGCTGGCCGAGACCGCGGAGCAGTGGTCGGCGACGTCCACCGGGGTCCGGCTCGGCGATGACACCTGGCTCCGCTGCGACCTCGTGGTGTGCCACCGGGACACGAGGCGCCACCCGGACCGCCCCGGCGATCCGCGTGCCTCGGTGGACGGGCCGCCGCTGCTGGTCGTGGAGGTGACCTCCGCGGTCTCCCGCGCCGCCGACCTCGGCGCCAAGAAGGCCCTGTACGAGCGGCACGGCGTCCCCGCGTACTGGGTGGTGGACAGCCGGGGCGACCTGTCGGAGATCAGGGTGTACGAGCTGGGCGACGCCGGCCGCTACACCGAGCGCGCGCGGCTGCCGCGGGGCCGCGCGGCCACGCTGGCCCGCCCGTTCCCGATCGAGCTCGAGGCCGACCAGGTCTTCGCCCGGCTGCCGAGGCGGCCCCTACCCGTGCCCAGGAGGACGATCTCCGTGCCCGACCACGCATCCGACCCGTCCCGCGTCCAGGAGACGGGGCCGGACCTTCCGCACAGCGAGGAGCCGATCCTGATCGACGCCTTCGGCCGGCGCTGGCCGACCGGCGCGGAGAAGGTCGAGCTCTGGGACGGCTGCCCGGTCTTCTACGGCGCCTGGGACGAACGCGACATCGAGATCGCCTCCCGCGCGTACCCGGGGCGCGTCGTCCGCCTCGACCAGGAGCCGGGGGAGCCGGGCACCATGACCGTCCTGCCCGGACCGGACCCGGCGCGCCGCGCGCTCCGCGCCGCGCGTCCCGCGGACACCGCGGAACGCGCCGAGCGGGATGCCGGGCGGGATGCCGGGCGGGATGCCGGGCGGGATGCCGGGCGGGATGCCGGGCGGGATGTCGAGCGGGACGCAGAGCAGGACGCGCGAGCCTCGAAGTCCCACGTCAAAGTGAGCTGACCCTCGGCCCGGGGTTCAGCGGGCCTTGAGGAGGGGCCAGGCCACGAACTTGGGCACCCTTCTGAACTCGCCGCGGTTGGCCGCCCGGCCCGCGTAGACCAGGTAGAACATGACGGCGCCGGTGAAGCCCAGGGGCACCCAGATGAGCTCGGGGACGACCAGGGAGAGCAGGCCGCCCACCAGCCAGACCGCGATGGCGGCCACGCCCATGTTGAGGCCCTGGGCGGCGTGGCGGCGGACGAAGGGCGAGCGGCCCTTGCCGAAGAACACGACCACCGGTGCGATGGCGCCCACCAGGAACTGGCCGATGTACGCCATCAGCGCCCAGGTGGTGTCTTCGCCGCTTGTGGGCCCGTAGTGGCTCGGCGCGGGCTGCTGCTGCCAGGCGGGCTGCTGCCAGCCTGGGCCGTGACCTGGCGACGGGGGAGGCCCGTAGGCCATGGTGCGTTTCCTCTCGGAGTCCGCTTGTGGGGTCCGCCTCAAGCGCATCGCTTGCGGCGCAGTTTACGACTACTTGGACGCCGATGGGGTTCGCTGGTTCCGGCCGGTTTGTGGCGCGGTCCCGGGACGGCTCACGAGGCCGCAGATCGGCCGTGGCGGTGCCGGGAGCCGAGGGTGGCGGGAAGGCCTAGGGTGGCGTCTGTGAAACGCTCTGCGCCCGTCTCAGGGGCAGTCTCGGCCGCGTGCGTGACGAAACCCGGGCCGGGGGCGTGCAGGATCAGCCCCAGCTCGGTGATCTTGATGCCGTCCCTGCCGTACGGGACGACCTGGTGGCCGAGGCCGCGCAGAAGCTCGGCGACGTCCCGGGCGGGCTCGTCCAGCAGGTCGATCCCGTCCAGCCGCAGCCTCAGCCCGGGGTTGCCGCCCCAGCCCGTGCCGCGGAAGACGTGGATCTCCCCGATCCGCTCGGTGCCGTCGTCCGCGCGCATGGTGGAGACTCCGAGGCCGCCCCGCCCGATGCGCACGCTGCGGTGGTCCTCCCAGCCGCAGAGGAAGGACGCCCGTGGAGGCGGCGTGCGGCAGCGTTCGGACACGGCGGTGAGCACCGTCCAGGCATCCGTGGCGAGGGTGGAGAACAGCAGATGCGCGTTGGGCAGCAGAGCCCCGCGCCCCGGTTGCAGGGTCACGACGAACGGCGGCACACGACCGGGGAAGCGGGCGGGGTCGGGTTCGGCGAGGGTGATGAGCCCCTCCCACGAGGTCGGCTCCTCGACGGCGAACCACGCGATCGCGGCTTCCGCCCCGAGTTCGGCGAAGGTCTGGTTGGTGACCGCCTGCCCGACGTGGTCGCGGAGTGCCTGCGCCGTCTCGTCCAGGCGTCGGCGCCACCACGGCGGCTCAGGATCACGGTCGCGCCGGCTTGGGCTCTCCCACAGGACGCCCGATGCCCGCAAGGGGACGCGCTGTCCGTGCCCGTGCTCGTCCATGACGGTGTAGTGCCAGCCGTTCGCGTCGCCGCACAGCAGGACTCGCGTGGGCACCCTCCCGTACGCGGGCGGCGTCTCGTGATGAGCCATCCGGACGACCCTATCCACACACGCGGCGGAACCGGCCCGGCGGCGCGTGTCGATTCGAGGCGAACGCCCCTGGGCGTCCCATCCGGAACACCCGGACGTCCAGCGGTTTCACCGCGACACGGCCGGTGCTGCTTGGCCTGCGACGCCCGATCGGTACGGTCGGAGTCCAGTGGCGCCTATGGTTCCGGAGGTTCGACCGTGACCCACTCCGAGCGGGATCTGCGTTCTACGAAGGAGCGGGAAACGGTGGACGGGGCCGTCCGCGCGCTGCGCATGGCCGCCCCGCACGGCTGGGAACGGCTCGGGTTCGAGTTCCACGCGACCGTCGGCATTGACAGCGCCTCGTTCGAGGTGCGGGACGCCTCCGGGGAGACCCGCCCGGTGATGCCGCCCGGCCAGGCCATCGGGAAGATGGACGAGCTGCGTCGTGTGATGTACCGGCGGGACAAGGGCGCCTGGTTCACCGCCAGGCTGGAGATCGAGCGCGGCGGCCGGTTCAAGGCCGAGTTCGTCTACGACAAGGAACCCGATTTCACCCCGCCCCTCACCGGCTCCGCCTACGCCCTGGACCTTGAACGCTTCCCACGCGCCGAGGAGCACATACCGCGATGGCTCCGGGCCAAGCTGGACGCCGCCGCAGGCGCCGCTCACGCCGACACCTGAGCCGGTCCGCGTCCGCGATGGCCGGGATCGAGCGGCGCGACCATGGGAAAGGGCGCGGCAGACTTGGAGGATGCCCGCCACACTGCCCGACGGCGACCCCGTACCCGCTGATGGTGCGCTGCCCCGGAGCGCTCTGGAGGGCTTGGGGGAGCGGCCGTTCGCGTTCTACGTGCACGTCCCGTTCTGCGTGACGCGGTGTGGCTACTGCGACTTCAACACCTACACCGCCACCGAGCTAGGGCCTGGCGCTAGCCGCGACTCGTACGCCGATACCGCCATAGAGGAAGTGCGGCTGGCCAGGCGTGTCCTGGGCGCGACGGACCTCCCTGTGGAGACGGTCTTCGTGGGCGGGGGTACCCCCACGCTGCTGCCTCCGGACGACCTCGGGCGCATCCTGGACGCCATCGACGCCGCATTCGGGCTGGCGCCCGGTGCCGAGATCACCACTGAGGCCAATCCCGAGTCGGTGGACGAGCCCTACCTGGCCCGCCTGCGGGAGCGCGGATTCACGCGGGTCTCGTACGGGATGCAGAGTGCACGCGAGCACGTGCTGGCCGTCCTGGACCGCACCCACACCCCCGGCCGGGTCCCCCAGGTCGTGGAGTGGACGCGCAAGGCGGGCTTCGACCACATCAACCTGGACCTGATCTACGGCACGCCAGGGGAGAGCGATGACGACTGGAGGGCGTCCCTGGAGGCGGCGCTGGCGTCCAATCCCGATCACGTGTCGGCCTACGCGCTCATCGTCGAAGAGGGCACCCGCCTGGCCGCGCGGGTGCGCAGGGGGGACCTGACCCCGCCCGACGACGACGCGATGGCCGACCGCTACCTCATGGCCGACGAACTGCTCAGCGCCCACGGCCTGCACTGGTACGAGATCTCCAACTGGGCCTCGTCCCCGGGGGCCTCGTGCCGGCACAACCTCCTGTACTGGACGGGCGCCGACTGGTGGGGCGTCGGTCCCGGCGCCCACAGCCACGTGGGCGGCACGCGCTGGTGGAACGTCAAGCATCCCGCCGCCTACGCGTCCCGCCTCGCCGAGAAGGTCACCCCCGCGCACGCACGTGAGGTCCTGGACGACCGGGACCGGCGCATCGAGCGCATCATGCTGGAGTTGCGGCTGGCGGACGGCTGCCCGGCCGACCTGCTGGACGAGGCGGCGGCGCGGCGGGCGATCGGCGACGGGCTCATCGACCCCGAGCCCTACGAGACCAAGGGCCGCGCCGTGCTGACCCTGCGCGGTCGCCTGCTCGCCGACGCCGTCGTCCGCGACCTCACCTGAGCGCCCGGACCCGTCCCCGGCGGTCTACTTGATCATGGGCCAGGCCATGAAGGTCGGGAAGCGGTACCACTCGCCCCGGTTCCCGGCGACCGCGGCCATGATCAGGAACACCAGCTGCATCACGCCCACCACGAAGGTCGGGATCAGCCAGAGGCCGAGGGTGAGCACGCTCAGCACCAGGTTGAACACCAGGTAGATCAGCTGGGTGATGCCGAGGTTGAGGCCCTGCGCCCCGTGATGGCGCAGGAATGCCGACTCGTCCTTCTTGACCAGGTAGACGATCAGCGGGGCGAAGATCCCGATCAGGAACTGCCCCAGGTGCCCCAGCAGCGCCCAGGTGCGCTCGTCCGAGGTCGTCCCGTACCCGGGCTGACCGTACGGCTGCATCTGGCCGCCGTAGGCGGGGCCGTAGCCCGGCTGCCCGTACCCAGGGGCCTGCCCATAGCCGGGCGCCTGGCCGTAGCCCTGGCCGTACGGGTCCTGTCCGTATCCCGGGGGCTGTTGCTGCTGTCCGTAGCCCGGCTGGGGCTCTCCATATCCAGGCTGCTCGGGGGGCCCGTACGACATCGCATGCTCCTCTTCGCTGGCGGCGACGGCGGTTCGTGGGGAGCTGACAGTTGTTCCGTGGTTAAGCGTGACAAGGGTTAGACGCAGCAGCGGGTACCTAAAGTTGTTCCGGAACGGTGACGAAATCGATAAGTTCCTCGACCCTGCCCAGAAGGGCGGGCTCCAGATCGGTATAGGACGAGACGGCTCCGAGGATCCGTTTCCAGCCGGCCCGCACATCGTCCCCCCAACCCAATGCGGCGAGCACCCCTTCCTTCCACGGTACGCCGCGCGGGACGCTCGGCCAGGCGGCGATCCCGAGCGCCGAAGGCTTGACGGCCTCCCAGATGTCGATGAAGGGATGGCCGGTGATGAGCACGTGAGGCGAGGACACCTGGGCGGCGATCCGGCTCTCCTTGGAGCCCTCCACCAGGTGGTCGACGAGCACCCCTAGACGACGTCCCGGTCCGGGGCCGAACCCTTCCACGATGGCGGGAAGGTCGTCGACGCCCTCCAGGTACTCCACGACGACGCCTTCCACGCGCAGGTCATGGCCCCAGATCTTCTCGACCAGCTCCGCGTCGTGGACGCCCTCCACGTAGATGCGGCTCTCCTTGGCCACCCGTGCGCGCAGGTTCGGCACCGCGATGGACCCGGAGGCGGACCGGCGTACCCCCTGCCCGGACACGGCGCCGCCAGGGGCGCCACCGGACGGGCGGACGAGCGTCACGGGCCTGCCGTCGATCAGGAACCCGGCCTTGGCCAGGGGGAACACCCGCCGCTTGCCGAAGCGGTCCTCCAGGGTCACGCCGGACTTGTCACAGCCGACCACCGCACCGCAGAAGCCGCTGTCCGGGTCCTCCGCCACGAGCCCGATCTCGGCGGCGATCTCGGGGATCGTCCCCTTACGGGGGCGCCGCCAGTCCCCCGCCAGGACGTCGTCGCCGTAATCCTTGCTGCGCACGGTCCGGCACTCTACTGGGCGGGGCGGGCGCCCCCTCCGCGGTTCCGCCGGCGGCCGCCTCTCCGTGTCCTCTGTGTCCTCTTCCGTGTCCTCTCCGTGTCCGCCAATGGCCGCTCCGTGGTTCCATGAACACCCGCGGGGAAGACGCCCAGGGAGGACTCCGAATACGGCTCTGCGGGCCGTACACTTGGCACTCGAAAGAACGGAGTGCCAGCGAGTCGTGAACGGCTCGGGAATGGGGCAGGGGGGTGACCGCCAAGTGCTCGACGACAGGAAGCTCGCCGTCCTCCGCGCCATTGTCGAGGACTACGTCTCCACCAACGAGCCGGTCGGCTCCAAGGCCCTGGCCGACCGGCACAATCTCGGAGTGTCCCCGGCGACCATCCGCAACGACATGGCCGTCCTGGAGGAGCAGGGGTACATCCACCAGCCGCATACCAGCGCGGGCCGCGTCCCCACCGACAAGGGCTACCGGCTCTTCGTCGACCGGCTGTCGACGATCAAGCCGTTGTCGAGCGCGGAGCGCCGCGCGATCGAGACGTTCCTCAGCGGCGCCTACGACCTCGACGACGTGGTGAGCCGGACGGTGCGGCTGCTCGCCCAGCTCACCAGGCAGGTGGCGGTGGTGCAGTACCCGTCGCTCACCCGCTCGTCGGTGCGGCACGTGGAACTGGTCCCGGTCGCCGCGCACCGGCTGCTGCTCGTTCTGATCACCAACACCGGGCGGGTGGAGCAGCGGGTGATCGAGACCCCGGCCCAGCTGTCCGAGGAATCGATCGCCCACCTTCGGGCGTTGCTCAATACGTGCCTCGACGGGTGCGGGCTCGGCGAGGTCCCCGCCGCCGTCGCCGACCTGCCGGACCGGGTGCAGCCCGAGGACCGGCCGATCATGGCCGCGGTGCTGTCGGTGTTGCTGGAGACGCTGGTGGAGAAGAACGATGAGAAGATCGTCTTCGCCGGCGCCGCCAACCTGGCCGCGGTGGACTTCTCCCAGAGCCTGCGCGAGGTGCTGGAGGCGCTGGAGGAGCAGGTGGTGCTGATGAGACTGCTGGGCGAGGCCGGTGACTCCTCTACAGTGACGGTGCGGATCGGCACCGAGAACCCCGACGAGGGGCTTCGCTCGACCTCGGTGGTCGTCGCCGATTACGGGGTCGGCGACAAGACCCTGGCCCGGCTGGGAGTGCTCGGGCCGACACGGATGGACTACCCCGGCACGATGGGAGCGGTACGGGCAGTGGCACGCTACGTCGGACAGATCCTGGCGGGGTCGTAAGTGGCCAACGACTACTACGCGACCCTGGGCGTCCGCCGCGACGCCAGCCCCGACGAGGTCAAGAAGGCCTATCGGCGGCTGGCCAGGGAGCTCCATCCGGACGTGAACCCGGACCCGGAGACCCAGGAGCGGTTCAAGGAGATCACCCAGGCTTACGAGGTGCTCTCCGACCCGAAGAAGCGCGAGATGTACGACCTGGGCGCCGACCCGTTCGCGTCGGCCGGCGCCGGCGGCGGCCCCGGCGGCTTCGGCGCCGCGGGCTTCCCGTTCAGCGACATCATGGACGCGTTCTTCGGCACCGCCGCCTCGCGCGGCCCGCGCAGCCGCGCCCGCCGCGGGCGCAACGCCACGCTGCGGGTCGAGCTCGACCTCGGTGAGACCGCGTTCGGCACGACCCGCGAGCTGTCCATCGACACCGCGGTGACCTGCGCCACCTGCGGCGGTTCGGGCTGTGCGCCCGGCACCCACCCGGAGACCTGCGACACCTGCCACGGCCGCGGCGAGGTGCAGCAGGTGCAGCGCTCCTTCCTCGGCCAGGTCATGACGGCCCGGCCGTGCCCGCAGTGCGGCGGCTTCGGCAGCGTGATCCGCACCCCGTGCCAGGAGTGCTCCGGGGACGGCCGGGTCCGCACCCGCCGTACCGTCAAGGTCAAGATCCCGGCGGGCGTGGAGAACGGCATCCACATCCAGCTCGCGGGCGAGGGCGAGGTCGGCCCCGGCGGGGGACCGCCCGGCGACCTGTTCCTGGAGATCGTGGAACGGCCGCACCCGATCTTCGAGCGGGAGGGCGACGACCTGCACTGCACGGTGGAGATCCCGATGACGGCCGCCGCGCTGGGCACCAACGTGACCATCGAGACGCTGGACGGCGCCGAGGAGGTCGACATCAAGCCCGGCACCCAGTCCGGCCAGGTGATCACCCTGTACGGCCGCGGCGTCCGGCACCTGAACGAGAGCGGCCGCGGCGACCTGCTGATCCATGTGAACGTCGAGACCCCGTCCCGGCTCGACGACGAGCAGGAGGAGCTGCTGCGCCGCCTGGCCAAGCTGCGCGGCGAGGAGCGCCCGCCCGGCAAGTTCGCGCCCGGCCAGCGCAACGTCTTCTCCCGCCTGAGGGACGTGTTCAACCAGCACTGAAGGGATGTCAGGGCCGCCTACCGCGAGGGCCGGGACGGCGGCGCCTGAACGACGGCGCCCGAAGGACCGCGCCCAGGGTCGGCCCGGTCCCGCGGACGGGGGGAGTGGGATGAGCCCGCCGGTGTTCCTCGCCGGGGAGGCCGACCTGGGACGCGACCGGGTCGTTCTGGACGGCCCCGAGGGGCGTCATGCGGCGACGGTGAAGCGGCTGCGTCCCGGCGAGCGCGTCGACCTCACCGACGGGGCCGGGCTGATGGCCGAGTGCGTCGTCGTCGCGGCCGACCGCGCCGCGCTCACCGTGGAGGTGATCGCCCGGCGCACGGATCCGGCGCCCGAGCCCAGGCTGGTCGCCGTCCAGGCACTGCCCAAGGGCGACCGCGGCGAGCTGGCCGTGGAGACCATGACCGAGGCCGGGGTGGACGAGATCGTGCCGTGGGCCGCCGCGCGCTGCGTCACCCGGTGGCGCCCCGAACGCCGCGACAAGGCGCTGGGACGCTGGCGAGGCGCCGCCCGCGAGGCCGCCAAGCAGGCCCGCCGGAGCCGGCTCCCCGAGGTTCCCGGCCTGGCGTCCACCCCCGAGGTCGTACGGCGGGTCGCGGCGGCCGTCGCGGCGGGGGGCGCCGGTCTGGTCCTGCACGAGGGGGCGAAGGACCCGCTGAGCGCCGTCGCGCCGCCCTCCACAGGGGAGATCTTCGTGGTGATCGGGCCCGAGGGCGGCATCACCGACGACGAACTGGCCGCCCTGACCGCCGCGGGAGCGAGCGCCGTCCGGCTGGGACCGACCGTCCTGCGCACCTCGACGGCGGGCGTGGCCGCCCTCTCCGTCCTCCAGGCCGCCACGGGCCGCTGGTAAGCGCCCCCCGCCATGGGCGAGCCGGGCTACTGACCGGCGGGCTGCTCCGCCGACTGGCCCCCACCGGCCGGGGCCTCGGTCGTGGGCGGATCCGTCGGCTGGTCGGGATCCGGATCCGTCGGGACGCCGGGGTCCGGGGACGTGCTGGTCGGCGGCGTCGGCGGAGGGGTCGTCGCCGGGCACGGCTGGGACGGGGGAGCGGCCTGCCCCGAGGCGCCCGCCTCGGGCGCGCCGCTCGGTGACGGCGACGCGGCGGTGGCCGGGGGCTGCGCGCCGCAGGCCTCGGTCCCGGGCGAGGCCGCGGGCGACGGCGACCCCGCCGTGCTCGGATCCCCCTCGCCGCTCGGCCGCGTGGGGCCGGTCGGCCGGACGTCGGGTGGCAGGCCCCGCGTGGCGTCGCTGCCGTGGGCGCTGCCGCCACCGTCATCGCCGGAGGGACCGTGGTTCGCGGTGGACTGGATGAACTCGATGGCCTGCGGGGCGGTGACGCCGACGCAGGTGACGACCACGGCGACCGCCACGGCCACGATGGGGCGCGCCGCGTTGACGGTGAACCAGTCCCAGCCGAACCTGGGCCTGCTGCGCTCCTCGATGCGGGCGCGGATCTTCTCCAGGCCGTCCGCCCCCGGGATGACCTTGTCCGCCTCCGCGTGCAGGGCGCGGCGGAGGATGTCGCCGTGCTCGTCGTGGGGGTCGGTGGTCATGAGAACTGCTCCAGGATATTGCGTAGCGCGGCCATGCCGCGGGCCGTGTGGCTCTTGACGGCGCCGCGGGAGATGCCCATCGTCTTGGCGATCTCGGCTTCGGACAGATCGGCGTAGTAGCGCAGCACGAGCGCCTCGCGCTGGCGGGTGGGAAGCCGGTGCAGCGCCTCCACCACGGCGGAGCGCTCCAGCTCTCCGATGGCCCCGGCCTCCGCGCTCGGCGCGTCCGGCAGCCCCTTCGGAGCGTACTTCTCCACGACGGCGCGATGCCGCAGCACCGAGCGCGACCGGTTGACCACGGACTGGCGCAGGTACGACAGGGCCTTGTCGGGGTCGCGCAGCCGCCGCCACCCGCCGTGCATGGCGACGAACGCGTCCTGCACGACCTCCTCGGCCGTCCCCGAGTCACGTACCAGCATGGCCGCCAGCCGTACCAGCGACCGGTAGTTGGCACTGTACAGAGCGGTCACGGCCTGGTCGGCGTCCCAGGCCACGGCAACAGCCCCAGCCGTGCCCCTGGCCACGAGGGTCTCGGTCACGTCAATGGGACGCGCGCCCTCGTCGTCGGGTTTACGAAACGGCATCTGCTGTCTTGCCTCGGTCACGTGAACGCCCCGTACGAAAGGGCAGGCCGTGCTGTCTCTTCCTGGGTCACCTGTCCGCCGCCTTCACCGCACCCCGGCCGCTCGCTCCGGGCGGTCGTCCCGGCGGGCCGCTGGAAAGACGGACCGACCGGTCGTGCGAGAGCGCGCTGTGCCGACGAGCCGGGGGTACGCCTGGGCTGACCACCCTAATCGAGCGGGGCCCCTGGCAGGGTCGGAACCGGACACGGCTCGATCACCTTTGTGCACGATGCTCACGGCGCGTCCCGCCGGTCACGGCAGGTCGCGCGGGGGCCGCCCCGATAGGATCTCCGGACAGCACGTCGCGGGAGGAGAGCGATGACCGACTGCCTGTTCTGCAAGATCGTTTCAGCGGACGTGCCCGCCAAGATCGTCCGCGAGTCCGCGGGGACGGTCGCGTTCCGCGACATCAACCCGCAGGCGCCGACCCATGTCCTGGTCATCCCCCGCGAGCACCACGCGACGGTGGGCGACCTGGCCGACGCCGACCCCGAGCTGCTGGCCGAGCTGCTCCGGGAGGCCCGCCAGGTGGCCGTGGACGAGGGAGTGGCCGACACCGGCTACCGCATCGTCTTCAACACCGGCGCGCAGGCCGGCCAGACGGTGTTCCACGTGCACGCCCACGTCCTGGGCGGCCGCGGCCTGAACTGGCCGCCCGGCTGATCCCCCCCACACCTCCGCCCGTCCTCCACACGCGCGCCGCCGTTTCGCCGGTCGCGGACGGGGCACGGCGAGCGAAAATACGGCGGCGTTCCGCCGGAGGCGGCCAGTACCATTGGAAGGGTCAGACGCGGGACACACCGACAGCGAGAGAAGGCAGGTCACAGAGGCCGCAAGGCCCGGCTGATGGTCGAATCAACTCACGCGGGACGCCCCGGCCAGGCCGGCGCGCGCTCCCAGATCAAGATCGTGGTGCCGGACGACCACTCGATGGTGAGCCTGCTGGGCTCCCGGGACGAACTTCTGCACGTCATCGAGCGCGCGTTCCACAGCGACATCCACGTCCGCGGCAACGAGATCACCGTGACCGGCGCCGAATCCGAGACCGAGCTGGTGTCGCGGCTGTTCTCCGAGCTGATCGATCTGCTCAAGAGCGGCACCCAGCTCACCCCGGACGCCGTGGAGCGCAGCCTGGCGATGCTGCGCAACCAGACCGAGGAGCGCCCGGCCGAGGTGCTCACCCTGGACGTGCTGTCCAGCCGCGGGCGCACGATCCGGCCCAAGACGCTCAACCAGAAGCGGTACGTCGACGCGATCGACAAGCACACCATCGTGTTCGGCATCGGCCCGGCCGGCACCGGCAAGACCTACCTGGCGATGGCCAAGGCCGTCCGCGCCCTCCAGGACAAGCAGGTCAACCGGATCATCCTCACCCGCCCGGCGGTCGAGGCGGGCGAGCGGCTCGGCTTCCTGCCCGGCACGCTCTACGAGAAGATCGACCCGTACCTGCGGCCCCTCTACGACGCGCTGCACGACATGGTCGATCCCGACTCCATCCCCAAGCTGATGGCCGCGGGAACGATCGAGGTCGCGCCCCTGGCCTACATGAGGGGACGAAGCCAGCCGGTCTTCACCAAGGTGCTCACGCCCGACGGATTCCGCCCCATCGGCGACCTGCGGGTCGGCGACCTCGTCGTCGGCTCGAACGGGGAGCCGACCCCGGTCATCGGCGTCTACCCGCAGGGCGAGAAGGACATCTACCGGGTCGGGACGCAGGACGGGGCCTCGGTCCTCGCCTCCGGTGACCACCTCTGGGCGGTGCGCACCCGCGACGACCGCCGCCGCGGCAAGCCGCATCGCGTGCTGACGACCAAGGACATGATCGGCGACCTCCGGGCGGGCCACCACCACCGGTACGAGCTGCCGCTGCTGAGCGGCCCGGTCGCCTTCCCGCCCCGGGACGTGCCGATGGACCCGTACGCGCTGGGGTCGTCGCTCGGCGAGGGGAGCGTTCCGGAGTCCGGCCGGCCCGGACGCCCGGCTCCGGACGCCGTCGCGGGCATCGGGCCGGAGCGGGCGGCTCAGGGGCAGCGGACCATGGTGCTCGAGCGCCCGGTCGAGACGGTCATGGCCGGGCTCGGCCTCCAGGGACTCGCGCCGGAGGAGACGTTCGTCCCGGAGCCGTACCTGCACAACACCGCGGAGGTACGGCTCGCGGTCCTGCAAGGACTGCTCGACGCGAATGGCCGTCCCGGCCGGCGGGGCGGGCGGACCCGGAAGGTCCAGTACACGACCGTCTCCCCCCGGCTGCGAGACGACGTCACCTTCCTCGTGAGGTCCCTGGGCGGCATCGTCCACCAGCGGGCAGGCACCGCGTCCGGGCGGTCCGTGCCTCGTCGCGGGGATGCCCATGTCCTCGACATCCGGTTGCCTGAGCACATCGAGCCGTTCCGGCTTCAGCGGAAGCTGGACGACTACCGTGCCGCGGGCGGCGGGCGGCCGACGCGCTTCGTTCACGGCATCGAGCCCGAAGGCCGGGCCGAGGCCGTGTGCATCCAGGTGGCGGCGGCCGACTCCCTCTACGTCACCGAGGACTTCCTCCTCACCCACAACACCTTGAACGACTCGTTCATCATCCTGGACGAGGCGCAGAACACCTCGCCGGAACAGATGAAGATGTTCCTGACCCGGCTGGGATTCGGCTCCAAGGTGGTGGTGACCGGCGACGTCACCCAGGTCGACCTGCCCGGCGGGCAGCAGAGCGGGCTGCGCGTCGTCCAGGACATCCTCGACGGCGTGGAGGACATCCACTTCTGCCGCCTCAGCAGCCACGACGTCGTCCGGCACCGGCTGGTGACCGACATCGTGGACGCCTACAACCGCTACGACGCCCAGCGGGTGCCCGCGATCAAGCAGGGTGGCGCGAGGGGCGGCTCGTCCCGCAAGCGGGGGCGGTAGATGACCGACGGCGAAGGGCGGCGCCGGTGAGCATCGAGGTGCTGAACGAGTCCGGCGCGCCGATCGACGAGAAGGCGCTGGCCGACCTCGCCCGGCACGTCCTGGACGGCATGCGCGTCCACCCGCTGGCCGAGCTGTCGCTGCTGCTGGTCGACGAGGCCGCGATGAGCGAACTGCACGAGAAGTGGATGGGCGAGCCCGGCCCCACCGACGTCCTGGCGTTCCCCATGGACGAGCTGCGGCCCGGCCACATGTCCGGCGGCGCCGACGAGGACGGCGAACCCGACCCCGCCCTGCTCGGCGACGTGGTGCTGTGCCCTCCGGTGGCCGAACGCCAGGCGGCCGCCGCCGGGCACGGCCGCGACGAGGAGCTGGAGCTGCTGTGCACGCACGGCATCCTGCACCTGCTGGGCTACGACCACGCCGAACCCGAGGAGCACAAGGAGATGTTCGGGTTGCAGGACGACCTGCTGAGCTCCTGGCGGGAGAAACGCGGGCGACGATGAGCGAAGGGCGCCCGGCGGCGTCCCCGCCCGCCGGGGGAACGGGATGAGCTCGGCACAGGGCTGGCTGCCCGCACTGGCCGTCGGGCTGGTGATCACGGCGGGGCTGCTGGCCGGGATCGAGGCGGCGCTGACACGCGTGTCGCGGGTACGGGTCGACGAGCTGGTCCGCGCCGAACGGCGCGGCGCGCAGCGGCTCGCCGAGGTGGTCGCCGACCCGGCCCGCTACCTCAACATGGTGCTGCTGCTGCGGATCAGCTGCGAGCTGATCGCCACCGTGATCGTCGCGGACCTGTGCATCTCCCTGCTGGACGAGACCTGGCGCGCCTACGTCACCGCCGCCGCGATCATGATCGTGGTCAGCTATGTCGTCGTCGGGGTGGCCCCGCGCACCCTCGGCCTCCAGCACGCCGACCGGGTGGCGCTCGCCGGCGCCGCCGTGATCCACCCGGTCACCCGCGTGTTCGGGCCGCTGCCGCGCCTGCTGATCCTCCTCGGCAACGCCCTCACCCCCGGCAAGGGATTCCGCGAAGGCCCGTTCGCGTCCGAGGCGGAACTGCGCGACCTCGTCGACCTCGCCGAACAGCGCAGCCTGATCGAACCCGACGAGCGGGAAATGATCCACTCGGTGTTCGAGCTCGGCGACACGCTCGTCCGCGAAGTGATGGTGCCGCGCACCGACATCGTGTTCATCGAACGCGGCAAGACCCTGCGGCAGGCGCTGAAACTCGCCCTGCGCAGCGGCTTCTCCCGGATCCCCGTCGTCGGCGAGAACGAGGACGACGTCGTCGGCATCGCCTACCTGAAGGACATCGTCCGGCGCAGCGACGAGAACCGCGAAGGCGAATCCGTGGAGACCGTCGAATCCGTGATGCGCCCCGCCACCTACGTCCCCGACAGCAAACCCATCGACGAACTGCTCCGCGAGATGCAGGCCCGGCAGATCCACCTCGCCATCGTGATCGACGAGTACGGGGGCACCGCCGGCCTCGTCACCATCGAGGACATCCTCGAGGAGATCGTGGGCGAGATCGCCGACGAATACGACGTCGAGGCCCCCAGGGTCGAATGGCTCGACGAGGCCAGGACCACCGCCAGGGTCACGGCCCGCCTCCCCGTCGAGGACCTCGCCGAACTGTTCGACGTCGACATCGACGTGGAAGAGGTCGAAACGGTCGGCGGCCTCCTCGCCTACGCCCTGGGCCGCGTCCCGATCGAAGGCTCCACCGCGACGGTCGCGGGATTGACCCTACGAGCCGAAAGCATCGCCGGCCGCCGCAACCGCATCGGAACTGTGCTGGTCACTGTGGGGGAGAGACCCCCCACACCCCCCGGTGCGGGGTCAGCGGACCCCGCCGCTCGCCCGGGAGCTCGCGGCGGTGACCGCTGACCCGGGTAGTAGGGGCTACGCCCCTTGTCTCCTGTGGGATCGGCTCAGAGGGTCTTCTTGAGGGTTCCGTCCTGGGCGGCCAGCAGGATGGGGGCCTTGGGGCCCAGGTCGCGGACGGCGGAGATGTCCTCCGGGCGAACGGTGTCGGCGGTGGAGACGACCGCGGCGGCCTCCAGGTCGTCGGCGCCGCTGGACACGGCCATGGCGACCGCCACCTGGAGGGCGGATAGCTTGAGTGAGGGCAAATCCACGGTGGCGGCGGCGTAGGTGCGGCCGGTCTCGTCCCGTACCGCGGCTCCCTCGGCGGCACCGGCGCGGGCACGGGTCGAGCGGGCCAGGGTGATGATCTTGGTGTCCTCGGGGTTCATCTCGCTCACGGCCCCAGCCTAAAGCCCTCCCAGCAGCGCCGACCGAGCCGCAACCCAAAGACAAGCAGGGGCGAAGCCCCGAGGGGGTGTCGGGGGCGGAGTCCCTGGCCCCGCATCGGGGGGTGTGGGGGGTCGCCCCCCACATATGTCACAGCCCTCACGATGGTGCGCTTCTGCAAGTTCTCCGCAAGTTGGTGACAAGTGGGAGCGATCAGGGTGGGGGCGTCAAGGGTGGCTTCTTTTGGGGGAATCGATGTCTCGATTGCTTTACCGCCTAGGGCGGGCCGCGGCGTTGCGGCCTTGGCGGTTCATTGTGGCCTGGGTCTTGGTCATCGGGGCGCTGGCCGGTGCGGCGGGTGTCGCCGGCGGGTCGCTGCAGGACGACTACACGCTGGCCGGTACGGGGTCGCAGCGGGCGGCGGATCTGCTGATCGAGCGTTTCCCGGCGTTGTCGGGGGCGGACGCGCGGGTGGTGGTGCATGCCGGGGAGGGCCGGGTGGATCCGGCCGGGCTTGAGGGGGCGCGCCGGGAACTGGCGAAGCTGCCGCATGTGAGCGCGGTGGAGCCGGCGGTGCCGAGCCGGGACGGGACGACCGCGCTGATCACCGTCCGGTATGACGTGCCGGTCACGGATCTGCCGCCTGAGGAGACGTTGGAGCGGTTGCGGGACGCCACGGTCGGCCTGGAACGGGCCGGGAACCAGGTGGAGTTCGGCGGGGAGGTCCCGGAGAACGTGACGGCGCCGGACGGGATCGCCGAGGTGGTGGGGGTGGTCGCCGCGCTGGTGATCCTGCTGCTGGCGTTCGGTTCGGTGGTGGCGGCCGGGTTGCCGCTGGTGGTGGCGTTGGCGGGGCTCGGCGCCGGGGTGTCGGGGATCACGATCCTGGCGGCGTTCGCGAATGTGGCGACGACGGCTCCGACGCTGGCGGTGATGACGGGGCTGGGTGTCGGCATCGACTACGCGCTGTTCATCCTGACGAGGCATCGGGAGGGGCTGGCGCAGGGGCTGTCCGTGCACGAGGCGGCGGGGCGTGCCAATGCCACGGCCGGGCTTTCGGTGCTGTTCGCGGGGTTCACGGTGTTGCTGGCGCTGTCCGGGCTGGTCCTGTCGCGGATCCCGGTGTTCATGACGATGGGGTTCGCGACGGGGATCGTGGTGGCCGCGACGGTGGCCGGTGCGGTGACCTTGCTGCCCGCCGTTCTGGGGCTGGCGGGACGCGGGGTGCTGCGCAGGCGTGACCGGGCGGAGGGCGCCACGATCCGGGCGGAGTCGCCGCGGGTGCGGCGCTGGGCCGAGCATGTGGGGCGGCATCCGTGGCCGTGGCTTCTGGCCGCGCTGGCGCTGATGCTGACGCTGGCGGCTCCCGCGCTGGGGATGCGTACGTGGCCCAGCGACGCCAGCAGCGAGCCGGAGTCCAACACCGCGCGGCAGGCGTACGACCTGGTCGCCGACGCGTACGGGCCGGGCGCGAACGGTCCGCTGCTGGTGGCGGTGGATCTGCGCGAGTCGCCCGACGTCGCCGGTCTGCGTACGCGGCTGGCGGCGACGGAGGGCGTCGTGGCGGTCGCTCCGCCTCAGGTGTCGCCGGACGGGAGCGCCGCGGTGGTGGTGGTCACGCCCGCGTACGGCCCGCAGGACGAGCGTGTCGTCGACCTGGTCGACCGGGTCCGCGCGGACGTGCTGCCGCCCGGCTCGGAGATCACCGGGCTGACCGCCGCGTACGTGGATCTCAGCAGGGTGCTGGACGAGCGGTTGTGGCCGGTGATCGGGATCGTGGTGGCGACCTCGTTCGTGATGCTGATGATCGTCTTCCGTTCGCTGCTGACCCCGTTGAAGGCGGCCGCGATGAACCTGCTGTCGATCGGCGCCGCGTACGGGGCGCTCACGGCGATCTTCCAGTGGGGGTGGGGCGCGGAGCTGCTGGGGTTGCCGCACAGCGTGCCGGTGTCCAGCTTCATCCTGCTGCTGATGTTCGCGGTGCTGTTCGGCGTGTCGATGGACTACGAGGTGTTCCTGCTGTCGCGGGTGCGTGAGGAGTGGCTGCGTACGGGGAACGCGCGGGCGTCGGTGTCGACGGGACTGGCCGTCACCGGCCGGGTGATCTCCAGCGCGGCGCTGATCATGGTGGCGGTGTTCCTCGGGTTCGCGCTGGATCCGGGGCTCGTGGTCAAGCAGATGGGCGTGGGCCTGGCGGTGGCGGTCGCGCTGGACGCCACCGTGGTGCGGCTCGTGCTCGTCCCGGCCACGATGGCCCTGCTGGGACGGGCGAACTGGTGGCTGCCGCGCCCGCTCGACCGGGTGCTGCCGACCCTGGACCCGCACGGCGCCGATGCCGAGCCCGTGGCGGTCCCGGAGAGGGAACGCGAGCCGAGCCCGGCCTGACCTGGGGCGCGGTGCGCGCCCGCCTCCTGTACCAAGGGTGGGCCAAGGTTCGGGAGGGTCCCGGTTTAGGCTGGCCGGGACATGGCGAGCGTGCGGGTGCTGGGCACCTTCGAGGTGTGGGTGGACGGGGGCCTCGCCGATTTGGGCGGCCCCCGTCAGCGTTCGGTGCTGGCCAGGCTCGTGGCGGCGCGCGGCGCGATGGTCCCGGCCGACCGCCTGGTCGAGGATCTGTGGCCGGGGGAGGCGCCGCTCAGCGCCCCGGCGGGGTTGCAGTCGTTCGTGTCGCACCTGCGGCGCGCCCTGGAGCCGGGGCGACCGCCGCGCACACCGGCGCGGGTGCTGGTCACCGCGCCTCCGGGGTACGCGCTGCGGCTCGCGGACGACGATGTGGACGCCTGGCGGTTCGAGTCGCTGGTCGACGCGTCGGCCGAGCGGCTGGCGGCGGACGACGCCGCGGGCGCCCGCGAGAGCGCGGAGGCGGCGCTGGACGAGTGGCGCGGACCCGCGTACGCCGAGTTCGCCGACCTGCCGTGGGCGGTGACCGAGGCGTCCCGCCTGGACGAGCGGCGGCGCATCGCGACGGAGCGGCGCGCCGAGGCGATGCTGCGCCTGGGCACCGCCGCGGAGGCCGTGCCCGACCTGGAGGCGCACGCGGCGGCGAATCCGCTGCGCGAGGAAGCCTGGCGACTGCTGGCCCTCGCCCTCTACCGGACGGGCCGCCAGGGCGACGCGCTGGCCGCGCTGCGCGGTGCGAGGATGGTGCTGGCCGAGGAGCTCGGGGTGGATCCCGGGCCCGAGCTGCGCCGCCTGGAGGCCGGGATCCTCGCCCAGGACCCGGGCCTCATCGGCGCTCCGCGGCCACGCCTCCGCATCGCCCGCGAGCCCGAGCCCGCGCGTCCCGGGACGGTGTTCGTCGGGCGGCGGGACGAGCTGGACCGGCTGATCGCCGCGGCGCGGGACGCGGCGGCGGGCCGGTGCGGGCTCGTCCTGATCGGCGGCGACGCGGGCATGGGCAAGACCGCCCTGGCCGAGCGCCTGGCGGGCGAGCTGGCGGCCCAGGGCTGGACCGCCGCGTGGGGCCGCGCCGCGGAGACCGGCGGCGCCCCGGCCGCCTGGCCGTGGGCCGAGCTGCTGCGCGGGCTGGCCGCCGCCGTCCCGCCCGGCGGTGACCTGGCGGGACGTCTCGCCCCGCTGCTCACCGACACCGCGCCGGCGGGCGAGGGCGCGGACGTGACGACCGGCAGGTTCCGGCTTCACCTGGCCGTCGGCGACTACCTGGCCACGGTCGCGGCGGACGGCGTGCCGCTGCTGCTCGTCCTGGACGATCTGCACTGGGCGGACGAGGAGACCCTCGCGCTGCTGACGGCGCTTCCGGACCGGCTGCGCGACCGTCCCGTCCTGCTGGTGGGCACCTTCCGGCCGCCGGAGGCCACCGAGCGGCTGGCGGACGCGCTCGCCGCGCTGGCCCGGCGGGAGCCGCTGCGGCTGGAGCTGTCCGGGCTGGCCGCCGACGACGTGGCCGCGCTGGTCCGCGCCACCTGCGCCGTCGAGGTCGGGGACGCCGAGCTGGCGATGATCGCCGAGCGGACCGGGGGGAACCCGTTCTTCACCCGGGAGACGGCACGGCTGCTGGACGTGGAGGGGGTGTCCGCCGCGACCCGCCGCGTCCCCGCCGGGGTGGGTGACGTGCTGCGGCGCCGCATCGCCGGGCTGACCGAACCCGTCCAGACCGTCCTGCGGCACGCGGCGGTCGTGGGACGGGACGCCGACCTCGACGTCCTCATCGACGTGTCAGGGGGCGACGAGGACGCGGTCCTGGACGCGGTCGACGCGGGTCTGGCCGCCGGGTTGCTGACCGAGCCGGGCCCTGGGCGGGTCGGGTTCGCGCATGCCCTCGTCCGGGACACCCTCTACACCGGCCTGTCGCGGGCCCGGCGCACCCGGCTGCACGGGCGGGTCGCGGACGCGCTCGAACGCCGCCGTCCCGGTGAGGTCGCCGCCCTCGCCCACCACCATCTGGAGTCGCGCGCCGACCCCGCCAAGGCCGTCCGGTACGCGCGGTCGGCCGCCGAGGCCGCCGAGGCCCGTTTCGCCCACCGGGTCGCCGCCGACCTGTGGATCCGCGCCGCCGACCTGATGCGCGGCGAGGGCCGCGAGGCCCTGCGCGACCGGCTTGAGCTGGAGGCGGCCGCGATCCGCTCGCAGGCGCTGGCCGGCGATGTCGTCGAGGGGCGCGAGCGCAGGCGGCGTGCGCTGCGCGCGGCCCGCGAGCTGGGCGACATCGAGCTGATCAGCCGCGTGATCACCAGCTACGACGTGCCGACGCTGTGGACCAACCGCGAGTACGGCACGGTCGACTGGGACCTGGTCGACATCGCCGAGCGGGCGCTGGCGGAGGTGCCGGGGGGCGAGCCGCGGGTCCGGCTGCTCACCAGCCTGGCGATCGAGCTGGAGGGAGAGCACGGCGAGCGCGGGGACGAGGCGTCCGCCGAGGCGGTCCGGCTGGCGCGCGAGATCGGCCGTCCCGAGCTGCTGGCGGTCGCCCTCAACGGCCGGTTCCTCAACAGCTACCGCGGCGCCGGCGGGCTGACCCAGCGGCACGGCATCGCCACCGAGCTGCTCGGCCTCGCCACCGAGCACGGCCTGGGCCTGTACGAGGTGCTGGCCCGCCTGCAACTCCAGGAGTCCGCGATCGGCATGCTCGACCTTGGGGCGGGCAGGCGGCACCAGCGGGAGGGCATCGCCCTGGCCGAGCGGTACGGGCTGCCGCTGCTCGCCAAGATCGCCCGCTGGTACGAGGCGCTCACCCGGGCCCTCACCGGCGACTTCGACGAGGCGGAGCGGGCCTACTGGTCGGTCGCGGCGAACTTCGAGGACACCTCCGTCTGGAACAACGACCGTGGCATGGCCATGCTCGGGATCTTCTGCGGGCGGCTCGCGCAGGGCCGCGAGGGCGAGATGGTGGACGAGGCCCGGTGGATGTGGGAGCGCTGGCGGCACGTCGAAGCCACCGCCGAGATCTACGGTCTCGCGCTGATCGGCGCCGGGCGTCGCGGCGAGGCCGCGCGGGTCGTCGCGGACGCCACCGCGGACGTCCGCTACGACTACTTCTACGACCTGCTCCTCAGCCTGCGCGGACGCCGCGCCGTCGCGCTCGCCGACCGCCGCGTGGCGGAACGGACGTACCAGGACCTGCTGGAGTACCGCGACCGCGTCGCCGGGACCGCGACCGGCTGTATCGCCTACGGGCCGGTCGCGCACGTCCTCGGCGACCTCGCGGCGTTCCTGGAACGTCCCGGCGAGGCCGCCGGCCACTACCGCCGCGCCGCCGGGGTGGCGGACCGGGTCGGCTCCGCGCACTGGTCCGCCCTGGCCCGCGACGCGCTGCGCTCCCTGGGCACTCCGGCGGCCTGAGACGGCCGCCGGACGATCCGTCCCGCCGGGTACGCGACAATTGATGCCGTGACGACGCCGGGAGAGAAGACCGCCGGGGGGTACCGGTCCGGGTTCGCCTGTTTCATCGGGCGGCCCAACGTGGGCAAGTCGACCCTCATGAACGCCCTGGTCGGCACCAAGGTGGCGATCACCAGCAGCCGCCCGCAGACCACCCGCAGGGCGATCCGCGGCATCGTGCACCGGCCGGACGCCCAGCTCGTCGTGGTGGACACGCCGGGCCTGCACAAGCCCCGCACGCTGCTGGGCGAGCGGCTGGACAGCCTGGTCCGCTCCACCCTCACCGAGGTGGACGTGATCGGCTTCTGCGTGCCCGCCGACCAGCCCATCGGCCCCGGCGACCGGTTCATCGCCCGGGAGCTGGCCAACGTGAAGAAGACACCCGTGCTGGCGATCGTCACCAAGACCGATCTGGTCCCGCCCGAACGGGTCGCCGAGCAGCTGGCCGCGGTGTCCGAGCTGGGGGACTTCGCCGACATCGTCCCCTGCTCGGCGCGGAGCGGCTTCCAGGTCGAGCTGGTCGGCGACCTGCTGATCCGGCACCTTCCCGAGGGCCCGCCCCTCTACCCGGAGGGCGATCTCACCGACGAGCCCGAGCAGATCCTGGTCGCCGAGCTGATCAGGGAGGCCGCGCTGGAGGGCGTCCGGGACGAGCTGCCGCACTCGATCGCCGTGGTGGTGGACGAGATGCCCCCCAGAGAGGGCCGCGACGACCTCATCGACGTGTACGCGCACCTGTTCGTCGAGCGCCCCAGCCAGAAGGGGATCATCATCGGCACCAAGGGGGCCCGGCTGCGCGACGTGGGCACCCGCGCCCGTACCCAGATCGAGGCGCTGCTGGGCACGAAGGTCTTCCTCGACCTGCGCGTCAGCGTCGCCAAGGACTGGCAGCGCGATCCCAAGCAGCTCCGCAGGCTCGGCTTCTACGACTGACCGGCGCCCGGAGCGCCGGGCCACTGCCCCTGCTCACCGGTCTTCTGGGGTTGCTCTCGCGGCCAGTGCTCTTGTGGCCAGTGCTCTTGTGGCCACTGCGCCTGCGGCTGGGCCTCCGGCCGCGCCTCACCTTGCGCCGGGGGCGCGGGATCGTGGCCGGCGTCCGGGGCGGGGAAGGCGGCGGCGAACGCGGGCACGGCCTCCTGCGGGCGGACGGAGGCGAGACGGCGGGTGAGGGGACGGGCCAGGCTGAACCCGATGACCAGCAGCGACATCGCCACCGCCAGATACCAGCCGGTGATCACGGCGACCTCGTAGCCGACCGACAGGTTGTCGTCGGCGAGCCGGTCCTTGATCTGGTCGAGGCGCAGCACGAACAGCCCGCACACCAGCAGCGCCAGCGCCCCCGGTATCGCGGCCAGGGCGGAGGTGCGGGTGTCGCGGCCGATGATCCCCCAGAACGCCATGGCGATCGCGATCATCGCCAGCACCGGGACGGCCACGACCACGTTGTCGGCCTCAAGCCCGGTCACGCTGCCCAGGTCGCGGGTCAGCACCCGGCCGAACAGGTCGATCGAGATCCGCGCCTGCGCCCAGGGCAGGAAGGCCGAGACCAGCAGCACCGCGCCGGCGACGATCACGCCGATGTTCCAGGCGGAGCCGTGCGCCGCCGGGTCCGCCGGCGCCGCGTATCCCGTGGGGTACGGGGGCGGCGGGTACCCCTCGTACCGGCCCCGCTCGTCCAGCGGGGGAAGGAACGCCGGGCGGGTCCGCGGGTCGCGCGTCCGATCACCCTCGGGAGCCTGCTCGTCACTCATGTTCTCAGCGTAGGCGCCGCGGCGCGCCGGACGGCGGTGCGCGCGTCAAGGATCGGTCCGCGGACGGCGAGGATCGGTCGGTAGGTTGGAGGGTGGTGGCCGCTTCGGAGGGGGAGTCCCGGTGTTGCTGATCTTCGGCCTGTCGGTGTTCTTCCGCACGGTCGGCGAGGGGACCTTTCACTGCCCGCGCGACGGCGGCGACCGCCCGTACCGGCTCCGGTCGGGACGGCGCTGGTTCACCCTGTTCTTCATCCCTGTGATCCCGCTCACACGCGTGGGCGAGGTGGTCGAGTGCCGGTCGTGCAAGACCCGGTACACCACCGACGTCCTGAACGCGCCGACCGCGCGGGAACTGGCCGCGACCCTGCCCGCGGGCATGCGCGCCGCCGCGGCGCTGGTGCTGCGGGCCGGCGGCGCCGCGAACCCCGCGGCGCGGGCGCGGGCGGCCGAGGCCGTCCAGGGGTACGGGGAGCACGGGTACGGCGACCAGGGCCTCGACGCCGACCTGGGAACCGACGCCGCCCACCTCGAACGGCGCGTCTCCACGGCGGGCGCGCAGCTCACGCCGGAGGCCAAGGAGTGGTTCCTGGCGCAGGCGACCCGCGTCGGGCTGGCCGACGGACCCCTGAGCGACGCCGAACGCCAGGCCCTGAACCGGGTCGCGGACCTGCTGGGCATGTCCCGCGCCCACGCGCTCGGTGTGATCGTCACAGCGGAGGGCGCGGCGCGCTGACACGCCGGGCCGCCCGCCGGGGTTGCGGGACGCCTCAGGTGCGATCAGAGTGGCCGTGCACGCGAATCCCATGCTGACGGAGCGTCGCGATGGGCGACAGGACGGGTCCGGCGCCCGGCGGGAGACCGCGGGAAACCGGCGTCGCGCTGGTGAGGCGACCCGGGCCGCGGCTCGCCGAGGGCATCGTCACCCATGTCGAGCGCCGCCCGATCGACGTGGCGCTGGCCCGCCGCCAGCACGCCGCCTACGTGGACGCCGTGCGCGACGCCGGCTGGTCGATCCACGAGGTGGAACCCGCCGACGACTGCCCGGACGCGGTGTTCGTGGAGGACACCCTGGTGGTGGCCGGTGACGTGGCCGTGCTCGGCCGGTCGGGCGCGCCGCGGCGGCGCGCCGAGCTGCCCGGCGCCGAGCGGGCGGCCCGCGACCTCGGGCTGCGGGTGCACCGGATCAAGGAACCCGGCACCCTGGACGGCGGCGACGTCCTCCAGGTGGGCGACACCGTCTACGTGGGCCGCGGTCTCCGCACCAACGAGGAGGGCGTCTGCCGGCTCGCGCACCTGCTGGGCGGGCGGCGGGTCATGCCCGTCGCGCTGGACGGCGTGCTGCACCTGAAGTCGGCCATGTCGGCGCTGCCGGACGGCTCCCTGATCGGCCTGCCCGGCCATGTGGACACCTCCGTCGTCCCCTACCTGCGGGTGGTGCCCGAGCCGACCGGCGTCCACATGGTGATACTCGGCCCGGAGCACGTGCTGATGGCCGCGTCGGCGCCGCGCACCGCGGAGCTCCTGCGAGCCGACGGCTGGCGGGTCACCACGGTCGACATCGGCGAGTTCGAGGCACTGGAAGGGTGTGTGACCTGCCTTTCCGTCCTGATCCCGATGGCCGCCCGGACGGGGCCGCGGGCTCCGCGACGGCCATGTGACGGCTCCGCGACGGCCGTGTGACGAAGGACACGTACCGTCTCAGATAGCGGGATCGGTTTCCGTGACAGGCGCGTCATCTGTTAGCTTGGCGACCGTGCTGCGTGAGCTGCTCCTCCTTAGCGGCCGCAGCGGGGCCCCATAACGGTCGGCACCCCCGCTGCGGGACCTCTCCGTGCACGGCTTCGCTCCGCGACGTTGATCGTCGGCCGCAGGGATCGAGCAGAGGATCGCAACCATCATGTATCCGCAGCAGCAACCGTCCGGTATGCCGTTCGAGCGCTACCGCCCCTTCACCCCCGTCAAGCTGACGGACCGCACCTGGCCGGACAAGGTGATCACCGAGGCCCCGCGCTGGTGCGCGGTCGACCTGCGGGACGGCAACCAGGCGCTGATCGACCCGATGGACTCCCACCGCAAGCTGAAGATGTTCCAGCTCCTGGTGCGGATGGGCTACAAGGAGATCGAGGTCGGCTTCCCCGCCGCCAGCCAGACCGACTACGACTTCATCCGGCAGATCATCGAGGACGACCTGATCCCCGACGACGTGGTGATCCAGGTGCTGACCCAGGCCAGGCCGGAGCTGATCGAGCGGACCTTCGAGTCGGTACGCGGCGCCAGGCAGGCCATCGTCCACCTCTACAACTCCACCAGCACGCTGCAGCGCCGCGTGGTGTTCGGCCAGGACAAGGACGGGATCACCGCGATCGCCGTCGAGGGCGCCAAGCTGTGCGCGAAGCTGGCCGAGGACATGGGCGACACCGAGATCTTCTTCGAGTACTCGCCGGAGTCGTTCACCGGCACCGAGCTGGAGTACGCGGTCGAGGTGTGCGACGCGGTCAACGACGTGTGGAAGCCGACCCCGGACCGGAAGGTCATCATCAACCTGCCGGCCACCGTCGAGATGGCCACCCCCAACATCTACGCCGACCAGATCGAGTGGATGCACCGCAACCTGGCCCACCGCGACTCGATCGTGCTGTCCCTGCACCCGCACAACGACCGGGGCACCGCGGTGGCCGCGGCCGAGCTGGGGTACATGGCCGGCGCCGACCGCATCGAGGGCTGCCTGTTCGGCAACGGCGAGCGCACCGGCAACGTCTGCCTGGTCACGCTGGGCCTGAACCTGTTCACGCAGGGCGTGGACCCGAAGATCGACTTCTCCGACATCGACGAGATCCGCCGTACCGTCGAGTACTGCAACCAACTGCCGGTGCACGAGCGCCACCCCTACGGCGGCGACCTGGTCTACACCGCCTTCTCCGGCTCCCACCAGGACGCCATCAACAAGGGGTTCGACCACCTGGCCAAGGACGCCGAGGCGGCCGGGGTGCCGGTGGACGAGTTCCGCTGGGAGGTCCCGTACCTGCCGATCGACCCCAAGGACGTCGGCCGCACCTACGAGGCGGTCATCCGCGTCAACAGCCAGTCCGGCAAGGGCGGCGTCGCCTACGTCATGAAGACCGAGCACGCGCTGGAACTGCCCCGCCGGTTGCAGATCGAGTTCTCCCGGGTGGTGCAGCGGCACACCGACACCGAGGGCGGCGAGGTCACGCCCGAGCGGATGTGGGAGATCTTCGAGCGGGAGTTCCTGTCCAACGGCCCCCGGGTCGGGCTTCTGGCGCACCGCGCGTCCTCCCGGGTGGACGAGAAGGACATGCTCAGCTGCGACGTCCGGATCGACGGCGAGATCCGCGAGATCGAGGGCGTCGGCAACGGCCCGGTGTCGGCGTTCGAGTCCGCCCTCGCCTCCGTCGGCGTCCACGTACGGGTGCTGGACTACGTCGAGCACGCGCTGAGCGCCGGAGGTGACGCCCGCGCCGCCGCCTACGTGGAGTGCGACGTGGAGGGCACCACCGTCTGGGGCGTGGGCATCGACGGCAACATCGTCACCGCGTCCCTCAAGGCCATCCTGTCGGCCGTCAACCGGGTGGCGCGCGCATCATGAACCCGCGAGGGCGTGTCATCGCGGGTGACCCGCGATGACACGCCCTCAGTGCGCCTGCCCCAGCACGTGATGGACCAGTTCCCTCAACGGCCCCTTCAGCTGGGCCTCCCCGACGGTCGTGGTGTCGCCGTCGATGTCGATGTCGTACAGGAACTGGTCGGGGATCCGGCCGGGCGGCGGCACGGCGGACAGATCCACCCGGTCGACCAGCCCGGCCAGCATGGGATCGGTGGCGCTGTCGGATTGCCCGCGCTGCTCGATCCCCGCGAACCCCCCGCTGCGAACCACTGTCACCTTCACCGTCTCTCCCGGTCGCCCTCTCCCGGTCACCTGTGAGGCGCCGCGCCGGCGCCTCCGCTCACTGCTGGACGCCTACCCCCGTCCATGCGTCCCTTATCGCGCGTGTCTCCGCGGACTCGCCCCCGTACAGCTCGGTCGCCGTGGCGACGGTGGCGGCGGCGAACCCGGCGAAGTCGGTCGTGGCGGAGATCTTGCCACCGGTCAGCGTGTCGTACCAGACCCGTCCGGCCTTCTCCCAGGAATGGCCGCCGATCGCGGTGGCCGCCAGGTAGAAGGCGCGGTTGGGAATGCCCGAGTTGATGTGGACGCCGCCGTTGTCGCGCCGGGTGGGGTTGTAGGAGTCCATGTGACCCGGCTGCGGGTCCTTGCCGAGCCTCGGGTCGTCGTAGGCGGTGCCGGGCTCCTTCAGCGACCGCAGCGCGACGCCGTTGACGCCCTCGGCGAGCAGGCCCTGGCCGATCAGCCAGTCGGCCTCGTCGGCCGTCTGGCCGAGATGCCACTGCTTGACGCAGGAGCCGAAGACGTCGGAGACGGACTCGTTGAGCGCGCCCGGCTGGTCCCGGTACTCCAGCTTGGCGGTGTACTGCGTGATGCCGTGCGCCAGCTCGTGCCCGGTGACGTCGAGCGGGCCCGTGAAGCCCAGGAACAGCTCACCGTCGCCGTCCCCGTAGACCATCTGCCGGCCGTCCCAGAACGCGTTCTGGTAGTCGCGGCCGTAGTGGACGGTGGAGATGAGCGGGAGCCCCCCGCCGTCGATGGAGTCGCGCCGGTAGGCCGCCTCGAAGAAGTCGAAGGTCACGCCCAGCCAGTCGTAGGACTGGTCCACGGCGCTGTCACCGGTGGCCGGATCGCCCTCCCCACGGGCCTTCTCCCCGGGGAGCCGCTCCTGGTTCTTGGCGTTGTGAACGGTTCGTTTAGGTGTGAAGTCCGCGCTGGGCGCCGGGGGCGCGGCCGCGAAGGAGACGCGCGCGTCGCGCTGCGCGAAGCTGATTTCCAAAGAGCGCTGGGCGAGGTCGCGCAGCGCCGGGTTCTCGGCGGCTTCGGCGACCCTTTCCAGTATGTGTGGGGGCACGATGGTGCATCTCATGCCAACACGCTGACAGCTCGTTGTGATGGAGGCCACAGGTTCCGCGCAACTCTCACGACCAATTCCGGTCACATACCGTGATGGACAGCTCTCGGGAGGTAGGGGCCCGGGTGCGACGGATGGGCCTTTCCGCCGCCCGGCACGCCATCGCGCGGCGGTGATCGCACACGGCGGATGCGGGACAATGGGGACGTGAGCCTGTACCGCGACGAGGGCATCGTCCTGCGCACCCAGAAGCTGGGCGAGGCCGACCGCATCATCACGGTGCTCACCCGCCGCTCCGGCCGGATCCGCGCGGCGGCCAAGGGAGTGCGCAAGACCACATCCAGGTTCGGGGCGCGGCTGGAGCCGTTCACCCACGTCGACCTCCAGTTCTACGAGCGCCGCTCGCTGGACCTGATCACCCAGGCCGAGACGCTGCGGCCGTACGGGGAACAGCTGGTCACCGACTACCCCCGCTACACGGCCGGGACGGCGATGCTGGAGACGGCGGAGCGGCTGACCGCCGAGGAGGGCGAACCCGCGCTGCGCCAGTTCCTCCTGCTGGTGGGCGGGCTGCGGACGCTGGCCGAACGCTCCCACGACCCCCGGCTCGTCCTGGACGCGTTCCTGCTGCGGTCGCTGTCGGTGGCGGGCTGGGCACCGGCGATCGACGAGTGCTGCCGGTGCGGCGACCGGGGCCGGCTGCGCGGCTTCGCGATCGCCGCGGGCGGCGCCGTCTGCGCGCGCTGCCGCCGCCCCGGCGCCGCGACCCCCGCCCCGCCGACGTTCGCGCTGATGCTGGCGCTGCTGCGGGGCGACTGGGAGTACGCAGACGGGAGCGACCCCCGGCACCGGGTAGAGTGCAGCGGCCTGGTCGCGGCCTACCTGCAATGGCACCTGGAGCACGGCATCAGATCCCTGCGGCACGTGGAGCGGGACGATGCCGCGCAGGCCCGCGGCCGCACCCCGGACCCGAGCGACAGGGAGTCAGTTTGAGAAGGGCCGTTCAGCCCCCGGAACCGCACAAGGACGGCGCGCGCCCCCCCGCGATCCCCGCCGACCTGGTGCCCCGGCACGTCGCCATCGTGATGGACGGCAACGGCCGCTGGGCCAAGGAACGGGGACTGCCCCGCACCGAAGGCCACAAGATGGGCGAGAGCTCCCTCTTCGACGTGATCATGGGCGCGATCGAGCTGGGCATCCCCTACCTGTCGGCGTACGCGTTCTCCACCGAGAACTGGAAGCGCTCACCGGACGAGGTGCGCTTCCTCATGGGCTTCAACCGGGATGTCATCCGGCGCCGCCGCGACCAGCTGAACGCGATGGGCGTACGGGTGCGCTGGGCCGGCCGCCGCCCCCGGCTCTGGCGCAGCGTGATCAGCGAGCTGGAGACGGCCGAGGAGATGACCCGCGACAACGACGTCCTCACCCTCCAGTTCTGCGTGAACTACGGCGGGCGCGCCGAGATCGCCGACGCCGCCGCGGCCATCGCCAGGGACGTCCGCGACGGCCGCCTCAACCCCGACAAGATCACCGAGAAGGTCTTCGCCCGCTACCTCGACGAGCCCGGCATCCCCGACGTCGACCTGTTCCTGCGCTCCTCCGGCGAGCAGCGCACCTCCAACTTCCTCATCTGGCAGTCGGCCTACGCGGAAATGGTCTTCCTCGACACCCTGTGGCCCGACTTCGACCGCAGGCACCTCTGGCACGCCTGCGAGATCTACGCCTCCCGAGACCGCCGTTACGGAGGCGCACTGCCGAATCCTGTGGGGGGAGCAACCCCCCACGCGTGACCGTGTGGGGGGGCGACCCCCCACGCCCGACCGTGTGGGGGGCGACCCCCCACGCCCCCCGGGGACGCGGCGGCCGCGTCCCTGCGCTCGCAGGGCTCGCTTCGGGCCGCGACCTCTCGCCGCGGTCAGGGGCTCTGCCCCCGACACCCCCGGCAGGGGGGCTTCGCCCCCCTGCACCCCCCTTGGGGCTACGCCCCGTGTGGGTTTGTGGGCGCGGTCAGGTCAGGGCGGCGTCCAGGGTGATCTTGGTGCCGGTCAGGGCCTTGCTGACCGGGCAGTTCTCCTTGGCGGTCTGGGCGGCCTTCTCGAAGTCGGACGCGGAGATGCCCGGGACGGAGGCGCGGACGGTCAGGTGGATCCCGGTGATGCCCTCGCCGGGCTGGAAGGTCACCTCGGCCTTGGTGTCGATGGTCTCCGGGGGAGTGCCCGCCCCGGCGAGGCCCGCCGACAGGGCCATCGAGTAGCACGTCGAGTGGGCACCGGCGATCATCTCCTCGGGGCTGGTGCGCCCGTCGGGCTGCTCGGCCCGGGACGCCCAGGTGACCTCGAAGGTGCCGATGTTGGAGGAGTCCAGCGAAACCCGGCCCTGGCCGCCGATCAGCGGGCCTTCCCAGCGCGCGTTCGCGATACGTGTCGTAGCCATGAGATCGATTGTCGCGCATCGGGCCCGGAACGGCCGGGAAGGTCAGGTCGCGGCGCGGGAGCAGTCGCCGCAGGTGCCGAACACCTCGACGGTGTGGGTGATGTTGACGAACCCGTGCTCGGCGGCGATGGCCTCCGCCCACTTCTCCACGGCCGGGCCCTCCACCTCGATGGTGTGCCCGCACGAGCGGCACACCAGGTGGTGGTGGTGCTCCTCGGACCGGCAGGCGCGGTAGACGGCCTCGCCCTCGGCGGTGCGGAGCACGTCCACCTCGCCGGAGTCGCTGAGCGCCTGGAGCGCCCGGTAGACGGTGGTGAGGCCGATCTTCGAGCCGTCCGCCCTCAGGTCGGCGTAGATGTCCTGGGCGCTGCGGAATCCCTCGCAGGAGGCCAGCGCCTCGCGTACCGCGTTCCGGCGGGTCGTTGTCATCCCCGTACCACCTCCGCCTCGGCTTCCACTCGCGCGGGAGCGGCGGGCGAGACGACCGTGCGCCTGCGCCGCAGCACCGCGCCCCCGATCACCGCGATCACGAACAACGCCAGCGCCAGCAGCACGATCGAGGGTCCGGGCGGCAGGTCGTACTGGAACGACCCGGCGAGCCCGGACACCGCCGACAGTACACCGATCGCCATCGCCAGCAGCATCGTGGCGCGGAATCCCCTGGTCAGCTGCTGCGCGGCCGCCACCGGGACGATCATCAGCCCGCTGACCAGCAGCAGCCCGATCGCGCGCATCGAGATCACCACCGTGACCGCGGCCGTGGCGGCGACCAGCACGCTGAGGAACCGGGTGGGCAGGCCCGCCGCCCTGGCCAGCTGCTCGTCCTGGCAGAGCAGGAACAGCTCCCGGCCGAACAGCGCCACCACGCCCAGCACCGCCGCCGCCAGGCCCGCCACCACGTACAGGTCCGTCGCCGACACGCTGCTGATCGAGCCGAACAGGTAGGACTGGAGGCTCGCGCCGCCGCCCTGGGCGTTGGTGAGGATCACGCCGCCCGCCAGGCCGCCGTAGAACAGCAGGGCCAGCGCCACGTCCGCGCCGCTGCGGCTGCGCTCCCGAAGCACCTCGATCGCGACCGCGCCCAGCACCGACACCACCAGCGCGACCAGGACCGGCGAGGACCCGGTCAGCAGGCCGAGCCCGATCCCGGTCAGCGCGATGTGCCCGATGCCGTCGCCGAGCAGCGACAGCCCGCGCTGGACGATGAACGTGCCGATCGCCGGCGCGGCCAGCCCGATCAGCACCGCCATCGCCAGCGCGATCCGCATGAAGTCGTACTGCAGCATGTCGGCCATCACGCCACGCTCCCCGCCGGGGCGCGGCCCGTCTCGCGGGCGACACGGCCGTGGTCCAGGACGACGGTACGGGTGATCAGCGGCTCGACCGGGCCCAGCTCGTGCGCCACCAGCACCACGGTGCGGCCCTCGGCGGCCAGCTCGCGCAGCGTGCCCGCCAGGGCCGCCTGGCTGGCCGCGTCCACCCCGGCCATGGGCTCGTCCATCACGTACACGTCGGGCTCGCCCGCGAGGGCGCGGGCGATCAGCGCCCGCTGCTGCTGCCCGCCCGACAGATGGTGGACGGAGTCGCGGGCGCGGCCCGTGAGCCCGACCATCTCCAGGGCGCGGTCCACCGCGGCCCGGTCGGCGGCCGAGGACGGCCGCCAGCGCGACTGCCGGGCGACCCGGCCGGACGCCACGACCTCGCGGACGGTGGCGGGCACCCCGCCCCCGACGCGCAGCCGCTGCGGGACGTACCCGATCCGCCGCCAGCCGTGGAACCGCGCCGGCGGGACGCCGAAGATCTCGGTACGGCCCGCGGCCAGGGGCAGCAGCCCCAGCAGCGCCTTGACCAGGGTGGACTTGCCGGCGCCGTTGGGGCCGAGCACGGCCAGCAGGTCACCGGGCGCGACCACCAGGTCGATGCCGCGCAGCACGTCGCGGCCGTCGAGCCGGACCTCGCCGCCGCTCATCGCGAAGGGCGGCGGCCCGTCAGGACGGACGTCGTGTGGAAAGGGCTTCATGGGCATCCAAGTGCGGGCTTCAGAGTGGCGAGGTTCTTGCGCATGATCGAGAGGTAGTCGGCGGAGGAACCGGCGGCGACGCCCTCGACCGGGTCGAGCACCGCGGTCCGCACCCCGGCCGAGCGGGCGAGCGCCTCGGCGACCCGCGGGCTGACCAGCGTCTCGGTGAAGATCGTGGTGGCCTTGGCCGCCTTGACCCGCTGGGTCAGCTCGGCCAGCCGCCGCGGCGACGGCTCGGCGGCCGGATCGACCCCGGCGATGGAGACCTGCCGCAGGCCGTACCGGTCGGCGAGGTACCCGAACGCGGCGTGCGCGGTCACGATCGTCTTCTGCGTGCAGGACGCCAGGCCCGTCCGGAACTCCCCGTCCAGGCGGTTCAGCTCGGCGGCGGTCGCGGCGGCGCGTGACTTGTAGCCCGCGGCGTGCGGCGGGTCGGCGGCGGCGAGCCGGTCGCCCAGCGCGGTGGCCACGGTGGCCAGGCGGCTGGGGTCGAGCCAGATGTGCGGGTCGAAGGTGGGCTCGTCATCGGCGTGGCCTTCTTCGCCGTGTTCGTGCTCCTCCTCGCCCGACGGAGGCGGCAGCGTCTTGACCACGCTCGCGGCGTCCAGGGACTTGTCCTTGGCGTGCTCGGTGACGGCGTCGTCCACGGCGGGCTGCACGCCTCTCACGTAGACGGCGAGATCGGCCTTGCCGATGTCGGCGACCTGGCGGGGGGTGAGTTCGAGGTCGTGCGGCTCGATGCCCGGCTTGGTGAGGGTCCGGACGGAGCCGTCCGGACCGGCGACCTTACCGGCCACCCAGGCCATCGGGTAGAACGAGGCGACGATCTCGGCCTGTCCGCCGCCCCCTCCGGACGTGCCGGAGTCGCCGCAGGCGGCCGTCCCGACCAGGACGGCGAGCCCGGTGAGGGCCAGCCCGGCGACGCGGACGGAGCCGCGCGAGGCGCGGGGGGATCCGAGGAGACCACGAGGGCCGCGAATGGTGAGCACCCCCCAAGTGTGGCCAAAATGAAAACCGTTGTCAAAATCAGGCGGTAGCGGGACGAGACGCCTAGATCAGATGGCTCACGGCGAACGCCGCCAGGACGACCATCGCCGCCAGCCGCAGCGCCCGTCCCCGCGCGTCCAGCGCCGGCCAGTTGAGGTAGGCGAACCAGGCCAGCAGGACCAGCAGGACCAGCAGCCCAGACGCGCCCACCCAGCCGGTCCCGGCCATGCCGGCCACCAGCAGCCCGAAGATCACCACCAGCGGGAGCCAGCGCGGCAGGCCGCCCAGGAACACCAGCGGCGCGGCGCTCCGGCGCTCGATCGCGCCGCGCAGCCCCTCGTGCCGCGCCTGCCCGTGCCGCTCCTGGCCGCGGGGGCGGCCCGCCCCGCCTGGTACGTTCGCGCGTCCCTTCACGGGCCCCAACGTAGCCGCCGTCCGCTCAAGGAGGGCGCCGGTGCCAGGATGGAGACGTGATCGCGATAACCCGTTACCGGGTACCCGGGCCCGAGGCCGCCGGCTTCGCCGAGCGGATGACCGCCGTGCTGGACGCGCTCGCGGCCAGCCCCGGCTACCGGTCGGGACGGCTGGCCCGCACCGTCGACGACCCCGGCCTGTGGGCTCTGGTGACCGAATGGGAGGGCGCGGGCTTCTACCGCCGCGCCCTGGGCGGCTACGAGGTGCGGCTGGCGTTCATCCCGCTCGCCGCCATGGCCGTCGACGAGCCCGGCGCCTACGAGATCGTCGTCTCCCGCCCCGAGGAGGGCGGCGGGACCGCCGGTCGTTCCGCCGGTCAACGGTCGTCAAAGAAGCTCTGAGGCGGGTTTTCGCCCTCCGGTCACCGGTGATCAACTCTCCCGTCATGATCATGTAGGGAGAGCTGTGATGCGCCATGGGCCGGTACTCGGGGGAATCCTCGGAATCGTGGCGGTCTCGCCGTTCCTCACCGGTCCCGCGGCGACCTCCGCGCGGTCCCCGGGAGACGCGACCGCCACGCTGAGCGCCGCCGCGCACACCGCGTCCCGGGAGACCATGGGGGCGCCGCGGACGGTCACCTACCGCGGGCTGCGGATCCCCGTCCCGGACGGCTGGCGGGTCCACCGCCTCGACCGTGATCCGGAACGCTGCGTCCGGTACGACCGGCGCGCGATCTACCTCGGCTCGCCCGGCTCCCAGGCCGGCTGCCCCGCCCATCTGGTGGGCGCGGAGGACGTCCTGCACGTCACCCCGGCCGCGTCCCGGGGCGCGGAGAGGCGGCGGGGCGCCGCGAGGGCCTCGGCCAGGCTGGCGCGCCACACCGTACGCCCGGCGGTGGACCACCAGACGCGGCTGACCGTCCCGGAGGCCGGGGTCACGATCAACGGCCGGTACGGGGACGGTCCCGAGGACCTCCAGCGCCTCATCCGTTCCACCAGCGTCGAGTACCCGCCGCCTGCGGACGACATCGAGAGCTACCTTCCGGGCTGGAGCGACGAAGAGGCCGACCCTGGCTGGTACCCCTCGGAGCAGTCCGGGGGATACCCGGAGCGGCCCTGGGTCAAGGGGAAGGGCTTCGACACCTGCGCCGCACCCTCCCTGCACGCGATGCGGGCTTGGCGTCCCTCGTTCAAGGTCAGCAACATCTACATCGGCGGCGCCGCCCGTGCCTGCGCCCAGCCCAACCTGACCCGTTCCTGGGTGAGCTCCGTACGCGGCATGGGATACCGGCTCATCCCGACCTATGTCGGCCCGCAGGCGCCCTGCGCTCGGTACAGGCCAAGGTTCACTGCCGGGTCCGCCGCCCGAGAGGGCCGTGAGGCCGCGGTGGACGCCGTGCGCAAGGCCAAAGCCCTCGGCATACCTCGGGGGAAGCCCATCTACTACGACATGGAGTACTACTGGTCCGCCGACTCCTCGTGCCGTAAGGCCGTCATGACCTTCCTCCACAACTGGACCGTGAAGCTCAAGGCCCTCCGGTACGTGCCCGGTGTCTACGGCAGCGTGAGCTCGGTCGTACGCGACCTGGCCCATGCCAAGGGGATCCGCCGTCCCACCGCGCTGTGGTTCGCGCACTGGGACGGGAAGACGGCCTTGTACGGCCACCCGATGATCCCGGATGATCTGTGGCGCCCGCACCGCCGTATCAAGCAGTACAGGGGCGGCCACAAGGAGACGCACGGCGGTGTCACGATCAACATCGACAGCAACCAGGTGGACGGCCGGGTCTACTGACCGGCCGAACCCGGGGCCGACGTGCCGCCGCGTCCCGTACGGGCGCCCCCGCAGGTGCTCTAAGCTGGGGGACGCTCATGGAGCGCCCGGGGTGACAGCGCTCCGCGGCAGCATGACACCGGGGATCACACGCACCGCGGCCCGCCGCTCCTCGCGACCCGCGTGGCCGGGCGTACGGATACATCCCACCGACCGCCAGTTGGATGGAGAATGCTCATGGCACGCCGTTCCGACGTGTTGGACACGATCGTCAACCTCGCCAAGCGCAGGGGCCTCGTCTACCCGTCGAGTGAGATCTACGGCGGGCTGCGCGCCTCCTGGGACTACGGGCCACTGGGCGTGGAGCTGAAGAACAACGTCAAGCGCCAGTGGTGGAAGTCGATGGTGCAGGGCCGCGAGGACATCGTCGGGCTCGACTCGTCGGTGATCCTGGCCCGCGAGGTGTGGGAGGCCAGCGGCCACGTCCAGGCGTTCGTCGACCCGCTGACCGAGTGCCAGTCCTGCCACAAGCGCTTCCGGGCCGACCACCTGGAGGAGGCGTACGCCGAGAAGCACGGGAGGCAGCCCCAGGGCGGCCTGGCCGACATCACCTGCCCCAACTGCGGGGTCAAGGGCTCCTTCACCGAGCCGCGGATGTTCAACGGGCTTCTCAAGACCTACCTGGGCCCGGTCGAGGACGAGTCCGGCCTGGCCTACCTGCGTCCCGAGACCGCCCAGGGCATCTTCATCAACTACCTCAACGTCCAGCAGTCGGCGCGCCGCAAGGTGCCGTTCGGCATCGGGCAGATCGGCAAGTCCTTCCGCAACGAGATCACGCCCGGCAACTTCATCTTCAGGACCCGCGAGTTCGAGCAGATGGAGATGGAGTTCTTCGTCCGCCCCGGCACGGACGAGGAGTGGCACCAGTACTGGATCGACGAGCGGATGCGCTGGTACACCGACCTGGGCATCAGCAAGGACAACCTGCGGCTCTACGAGCACCCGCAGGAGAAGCTGTCGCACTACTCCAAGCGGACGGTCGACATCGAGTACCGGTTCGACTTCGTCGGCTCGGAGTGGGGCGAGCTGGAGGGCATCGCCAACCGCACCGACTACGACCTGACCACGCACTCCAAGGCGTCCGGCGCCGACCTGTCGTTCTTCGACCAGGAGGCGGGGGAGCGGTTCGTCCCGTACGTGATCGAGCCCGCGGCCGGCGTGGACCGCTGCGCGCTGACGTTCCTGCTGGACGCCTACGCCGAGGACGAGGCGCCCAACGCCAAGGGCAAGATGGAGAAGCGCACGGTGATGCGGCTCGACCGGCGCCTCGCCCCGGTCAAGGTCGCGGTGCTGCCGCTGTCGCGCAACGCCGACCTGTCGCCGAAGGCCCGTGACCTGGCCGCCGCCCTGCGCCGCAACTGGAACGTGGAGTTCGACGACGCGGGCGCCATCGGCCGCCGCTACCGCCGCCAGGACGAGATCGGCACCCCGTTCTGCGTCACCGTGGACTTCGACTCCCTGGAGGACGACGCGGTGACCGTCCGGGAGCGCGACACCATGAGCCAGGAGCGCATCGCGATCGCGCAGGTGGAGTCCTTCCTCGCCGCCCAGCTCATCGGCTGCTAGGCCCTGTCGGCCCGGGGGCCGTCCCCTCCCGCACGGTGAGGGGACGGCCCCCGCGCGTTCACGCGGCCCGGACGTCCGCGGTCAGGCCAGGGGCGACGGGCGGCTCTCCTCCTGCTCGGCCCTGATGACCTGCATGACCGCGTTGATCAGGGCCAGGTGGGTGAACGCCTGCGGGAAGTTGCCGAGCTGGCGCCCGGTGTGCGGGTCGATCTCCTCGGCGTACAGCTGGAGCGCGCTGGCGTACGACAGCAGCTTCTCGCACAGCGCCCGCGCCCGCTCCACCTCGCCGATCATGACCAGCGTGCTGACCAGCCAGAACGAGCAGATGGTGAAGCTGCCCTCGTCGGAGTGGAAGCCGTCGTCGGTCTCGGCCGGCCGGTAGCGCAGCACCAGGTCGTCCTCGGACAGCTCGTCGGCGATGGCCAGCACCGTCTCCCTGACCCGCTTGTCGTCGGGCGGCAGGAAGCCCAGCAGCGGGATCAGCAGCGCGGACGCGTCCAGCGCGGTGGCGCCGTAGTGGGCGACGAACACCCCGCGCTCGTCCAGGGCGTTGGCCAGCACGTCGGCGTGGATCTCGTCGGCGGCCTCCTGCCAGCGCTGGGCGCGTTCGCGGTCGCCGCGGATGCGGGCCAGCCGCGCGCCGCGGTCCGCGGCCACCCAGCAGAAGACCTTGGACGAGGTGAAGTGCTGCGGCTCGCCGCGCACCTCCCACATGCCGCAGTCGGGGGTGCGCCAGTTGGCCAGCGCGTCCTCGACCTGCTTGACCACGATCTTCCAGAGCCGGTCGTCCAGCCGGTCCCGCTTGCGCACGAACAGGTAGATCGAGCCGATGATCGCGCCCCACACGTCGTGCTGGGCCTGCATGTACGCCTCGTTGCCGATGCGCACGGGACGGGCGTCGTTGTAGCCGCTGAGATGGTCCAGGGTGGACTCGGGAAGCTCCTCGCGGCCGTCCAGCCCGTACATGATCTGGAGGCGGCCCTCGGCGGCCTCGGCCACGTCGGTGATGAAGTAGAAGAAGTCGTTGGCCTCCCAGTCGTACCCGAGGGTGTAGAAGGCCCACAGCGCCATCGTGGAGTCGCGGATCCACGTGTAGCGGTAGTCCCAGTTGCGGTCGCCGCCGGGGCACTCCGGCAGGGATGTGGTCGCCGCAGCGGCCACCGCCCCCGTGGGCGCGTAGGTGAGGCCCTTCAGGGTGAGCGCGCTGCGCTGGAGGTGGCCGCGCCAGGGGTGGTCGGGGAAACGGCCGCGGTCGAGCCAGTGCTGCCAGTGGTGGACGGTCCACACGAGGCGCTCACGGGCCTCGTCGTAGGTCTGCGGCGGCTCGTGCTCACTCCAGGACAGGGCCACGTACCGGGCCTCCCCTTGCTTGAGGAGGGTGCGGGCGGTCGCCAGAGAGCCCTCGAAGCCCACGTTCATGTCGGTGGTCAGGCGCAGGTTGATCCCGTTGCCCTCGGCGACGGCCTCGTGGTAGCCCTCGCCGGTGTGCGTCCAGGGCGCGGGGGTCCGGCCGTAGTCGAACATCGGCATGCAGTCGAGCCGCACCTGGACCTGGCCGTTGACGCACCGGACCATCCGCAGCAGGACGTGGTCGGCGTCGTAGTCGGTGGGGGCCCGCCGGTGGGTGTGGGACCGTTCCGTCTCGTGGTGCCAGGGCCCCATGAGCAGGGCGTCGGTCACCACCAGCCAGCCGCCGTGCACCCACCACGTGGTCTCCATGACCATCGTGCCGGGGATGTACCGCTGCGCCGCGGGGACCTCCACACCGGCCGGGCCGACCCGGAAGTAGCCGGCGTCGCGGTCGAGGATGGAGCCGAACACGCTCGGCGAGTCCATTTTGGGCAGGCACATCCACTCGATGTTGCCGCTGGGGGCGACCAGCGCGGTCGTCTCGCAGTCGGACAGGAATCCGAAATCGGCGATCGGAGCGAACGGTTCCCCCGCCCGGCCACCGGCGACCATCGGCCTCACGGCCTCACCTCCTCTTTCCCTTTCCATCTTTCCCTCTCGATCCCCATGGGCACGCCAGGGACCCTGGCCTTGTGCCGGGTATGTCGTTGTCAGCCGTATTGGCGTAGACCAGTTGGAATAGACCAGTACAGCCCTCTGACCTGCGCGAACGGCCATCGGCGCCAGGGGCGCCGAACGAAGCTCGGTGGCGCGGGTACAGTCCCGCCATCAGGGCCTCGGGCTCCCTCACCCGGGAGGGCCCGGCGGCCTTGAACCCGTCCTTGCCGGGCGGTGCCGGAACGTGAGGGAGGACCCCGTGCCCAAGTTCGTGTTCGACTTCACCGAAGGAAACAAGGATCTCAAGGACCTGCTGGGGGGCAAGGGCGCGAACCTCGCCGAGATGACCAACCTCGGCCTCCCGGTGCCCCCCGGGTTCACGATCACCACCGAGGCGTGCCGGCACTACCTGGAACACGGGACCCTGCCCGAGGGCCTCACGGACGAGATCGGCGCGCACCTGTCCGCGCTGGAGTCGGCGATGGGCAAGCGCCTCGGCGACCCCGGCGACCCGCTGCTGGTCAGCGTACGGTCCGGGGCCAAGTTCAGCATGCCGGGCATGATGGAGACCGTCCTGAACGTCGGCCTCAACGACGACTCCGTCCAGGGCCTGGCGGCGCGGTCCGGGGACGAGCGGTTCGCCTGGGACTCCTACCGGCGGCTCATCCAGATGTTCGGCAAGACCGTCCTGGGCGTGGAGGGCGACCCCTTCGAGGACGCCATCGACGACGCCAAGCGGGCCAAGGGCGTCGAGGACGACTCCGACCTGGACGCCGCCGACCTGCGCGCGCTGGTCGCGACGTTCAAGGACGTCGTCCGCGAGCGGGCGGGCCGCGGCTTCCCCACCGACCCGCGCGAGCAGCTGGACCTGGCGATCAGGGCGGTGTTCGACTCCTGGAACGCGCCGCGCGCCGTCCTGTACCGGCGCCAGGAGCGGATCCCGGTCGACCTGGGCACCGCCGTGAACGTGTGCTCCATGGTCTTCGGCAACATGGGCCTGGACTCGGGGACGGGCGTGGCGTTCACCCGTGACCCCGCCAGCGGCGAGCAGGGGATCTACGGCGACTACCTGCAGAACGCCCAGGGAGAGGACGTGGTCGCCGGCATCCGCAACACCGTCCCGCTGGCCGAGCTGGAACGGATCGACGCGGCCTCCTACCACCGGCTCCTGGAGATCATGGAGACGCTGGAGAACCACTACCGCGACATGTGCGACATCGAGTTCACGATCGAGCGCGGCAAGCTGTGGATGCTTCAGACCCGGGTCGGCAAGCGCACCGCCGCCGCGGCGTTCCGGATCGCCTGCCAGCTCCTCGACCAGGGCCTGATCGACCTGGACGAGGCCACCGAGCGGGTCACCGGCGACCAGCTGGCCCAGCTGATGTTCCCCCGGTTCGACGAGGCCGCGCTGAAGGACGCCCGTCGGCTGACCAAGGGCATGAACGCCTCCCCGGGCGCCGCGGTCGGCGTCGCGGTGTTCTCGTCCGGCGCCGCCGAGGAGGCCGCCGCGCGCGGCGAGGACGTGATCCTGGTCCGCCGCGAGACCAACCCCGACGACCTGCCCGGGATGGTCGCCGCCAAGGGCGTGCTGACCTCCCGCGGCGGCAAGACCTCCCACGCCGCCGTCGTCGCCCGCGGCATGGGCAAGACCTGCGTGTGCGGCGCCGAGGAGCTGGAGGTGGACGTCAGGGAGCGGCGCCTCACCGCCCCGGGCGGTGTGGTGGTGCGCGAGGGCGACGTGATCTCCATCGACGGCAGCAGCGGCGAGGTCTACCTGGGCGAGGTGCCGGTCGAGGACTCCCCGGTCGTGCGGTACTTCGAGGGACGGCTCGGGGACGCCGAGGGCGGCGACCTGATCACCGCCGTGGACCGGATCATGAAGCACGCCGACTCCCGGGCCCGGCTCAAGGTGCGCGCCAACGCCGACAACGCCGAGGACTCCGCCAGGGCCCGCAGGTTCGGCGCCACGGGCATCGGGCTGTGCCGCACCGAGCACATGTTCCTCGGCGACCGGCGGCAGCTCGTGGAGAAGCTGATCCTCGCCGAGACCGAGGAGGAGCGCACCGCCGCGCTGGACGCCCTGGAGCCCCTCCAGCGGGCCGACTTCGAGGAGATCCTCGCCGCCATGGACGGGCTGCCGGTGACGATCCGGCTGATCGACCCCCCGTTGCACGAGTTCCTCCCCGACCTGACCGACCTCTCGGTCAGGGTCGCCCTGGCCGGTGACGGCGCCGACCCGCAGGACCGGAGGCTGCTGGAGGCCGTCCGGCGCCTGCACGAGCAGAACCCTATGCTCGGACTGCGCGGCGTGCGGCTCGGTTTGGTGATTCCCGGTCTGTTCGCGATGCAGGTGCGGGCGATCGCCGAGGCCGCGGCGCAGCGCAGGAAGGCCGGCGGCGACCCGCGCCCGGAGATCATGATCCCGCTGGTGGGGGCCGTCCAGGAGCTGGAGGCCATCCGCGAGGAGGCCCGCGGGGTGCTCGCCCAGGTCGCCCGCTCCACCGGCGAGGACGTGCCCGCGCTGATCGGCACCATGATCGAGCTGCCCAGGTCGGCGCTGACCGCCGGGCAGATCGCCGAGGCCGCCGAGTTCTTCTCCTTCGGCACCAACGACCTCACCCAGACCACCTGGGGCTTCTCCCGGGACGACGTGGAAGCCTCGTTCTTCTCCCGCTACCTGGAGCTGGGGATCTTCGGCGCGTCGCCGTTCGAGACCCTGGACGTGGAGGGCGTGGGGCGGCTGGTGCGGATCGCCGTGGAGGAGGGGCGGCGCACCCGTCCCGATCTGCACCTGGGCATCTGCGGCGAGCACGGCGGCGACCCCGACTCGGTGCACTTCTGCCACGAGGTCGGCCTGGACTACGTCTCCTGCTCCCCGTTCAGGATCCCGGTGGCCCGGCTGGAGGCCGGACGCGCCGCGATCCTGGCGGGGCGCGGGTAGGCCCGGGGAGGGGAGCGGACCACGGGTACCGGAATGTGACTCGAAACGGTCTCGTGGAAGAGAACCCGCCGCCCTCCACGGGGCATCTCAATTAACGTGTCGAACGCGATGACGTTGGAATTCGAGGCCCCTGAGCCGGGCCGTGGCGCGCGTCCGGCGGGCGGCCCCGAAGCGGGCGGGGCCTCGGCGGACAAGACCAGGGAAGAGCGGCTGCCGGGCCGCCCGAGCGAGTTCGCCGGCGACGGCGCGGGCGACGGCCACAGCGACGACGACGGGGGCTCCGGCGGACGGCCCGATGGCGGCAAGAGGCGCCGCCCGCGCTGGGTGTCGATCACCTGGCTGGTCGTCCTCGGCCTGGTCGCCTTCGCCGTCCTCACCCCGCTCACCGTGGCCTGGCGGGTGTGGTACCAGGCGCGGCAGGACGAGACCCCGCGCTCGGACGCGATCATCGTGCTCGGCGCCGCCCAGTACAACGGCCGTCCCTCGCCCACCCTCCAGTGGCGCCTGCAGCACGCCCTCGACCTCTACCGGGAGGGCAGGGCCAAGGCGATCGTCACCGTCGGCGGCAAGCGGGAGGGCGACGCCTTCACCGAGGCCGAGGCGGGCAAGCGCTGGCTGGTGCGGCGCGGCGGCGTCCCGGAGAGCCGGGTGGTCGCGGTGCCGGTCGGCAACGACACGCTGGAGAGCATGCGGGCGGTCGGCCGCGAGTACGACCGGCTCGGCTGGAAGACCGGGATCATCGTCACCGACCCCTGGCACGGCCTGCGGTCCAAGCGGATGGCGAGCGACAGCGGGATCGACGCGGCCGCCTCGCCCACCCGCAGCGGCCCCAGCGTCCAGACCCGCGAGACGCAGTTCCACTACATCGTCCGGGAGACCGGCGGCTACCTGTCGTACGTACTGTTCGGCAAGAGCGTCCGGGCGCCCAGCGAGACGATCAAGACGGTTCCGTCCAGCACCGGCGGCCCCTGATCGCGTCGCCGCCGCCCGCCGCCCGGCGCGCATCCGGAGTCGCCGCTTACGCTGGTGGATGATGACGGGGATGACGGGTTATTCGGAACGGGACCAGGAACGCTGGGCTCCCGAGGCCCCCAAGCGCCGCGACCGCACCGCGTTCGAGCGGGACCGCGCGCGGGTGCTGCACAGCGCCGCGCTGCGGCGGCTGGCCGCCAAGACCCAGGTCGCCTCGCCGGGCTCGGACGCGCCCGGCAGTGTGCAGAGCCTGCGCACCCGGCTCACCCACTCGCTCGAATGCGCCCAGGTGGGACGGGAGCTGGGCAAGTCGCTGGGCTGCGACCCCGACCTGGTGGAGACGGCCTGCCTGGCGCACGACATCGGGCACCCCCCGTTCGGGCACAACGGCGAGGTCGCCCTGGACGCGGTCGCGCAGAGCTGCGGCGGCTTCGAGGGCAACGCGCAGAGTCTGCGGGTGCTGACCCGGCTGGAGCCCAAGTCGTTCGCCCCCGCCGGGCCGCCGCTGTACGGGCGCAGCGTCGGCCTCAACCTCACGCGGGCGGCGCTGGACGCGGCCATGAAGTACCCGTGGCCACAGGCGGACGCGGTCAACGGCAAGTTCGGGGTGTACCAGGACGACTCGGATGTCGCCGAGTGGGTCCGCGAGGGCGCCCCCGGCACCAGGACCTGCTTCGAGGCCCAGGTGATGGACTGGAGCGACGACGTCGCCTACTCCGTCCACGACCTGGAGGACGCCCTGGTCGCGGGGCACATCGACTTCGACCACCTGGCCGACCCCGGGGAGCGGCGGCTGGTCGCGCAGACCGCGATCAAGCTGTACTGCGACGACGCCACGCTGCCCGAGCTGGAGGAGCGCTTCGCCGCCCTGCTGGCCGAGCCGTTCTGGCCGGACCACTACGACGGCACCCCGCGCACCCTGGCCGCGCTGAAGAACCTCACCAGCACGCTGATCGGCCGGTTCTGCCTGGCCGCCGAGGACGCCACCCGCGCGGTGTACGGCGACCGCCCGCTCACCAGGTACGCCGCCGACCTGATCGTCCCGCGTGCCCAGCGGCTGGAGTGCGCGCTGCTCAAGGGCATCACCGCCCACTACGTCTGGATCAGCCACGAGGAGATCCGGGCCCGCCAGCGCGAGCTGATCCTGGAACTGGCGGAGCTGATGCGCGCGGGCGCCCCCGCCACCCTCGACCCGGCCTTCCGCGCCGCCTACATCGAGGCCCCGGACGAGGCCGCCCGCCTGCGCGCGATCGTCGACCAGATCGCGTCGCTGACCGACACCTCGGCCATCGACCGCCACGCCCTGCTGCGCGGCCGCGCCTGATCCGCGGGGGTCCCGCCGCGGGGCTTGGTTCGGGACCCTTGTCTCGGGTTAAGACGCCGCTGTAGGGATAAGCAAAGACCCGCGGGCTTCGGGAGGTCGCCATGGCTCAGGAGACACCGTCCCAGCAGACACCGTCCGGGGAGACCTTCGTCATCGTCGGCGCGAGCCTGGCCGGGGCGAAGGCCGCCGAGACGTTGCGGGAGGAGGGGTTCGGCGGCCGGATCGTCCTGATCGGGGAGGAGGACGAGCGGCCGTACGAGCGGCCACCGCTGTCGAAGGACTACCTGCTGGGCAAGCAGGAGCGGGACAAGGCCCACGTGCACGAGGCCGGCTGGTACGAGCGGAACGGGATCGAGCTGCGGCTCGGCGTCCGCGCCACCGCGGTCGACCGGATCGGGCACCGGGTGGACCTCGACGACGGGGACCGGCTGACCTACGACAAGCTGCTGCTGACCACCGGCGCGTCCCCGCGCAGGCTGAAGGTGCCGGGCGCGGAACTCCAGGGGATCCACTACCTGCGCTCGATGGAGGACTCGGCGCGGCTGCGGGAGACGCTGGAGCCGGGCGGGCGGCGGATCGTGGTGGCCGGGGCCGGATGGATCGGCCTGGAGACGGCCGCGGCGGCCCGCGCCTACGACAACGAGGTGACGGTGATCGAGCCGGAGCCGACGCCGCTGCACTCCTCGCTGGGCCCCGAGGTGGGCGGGCTGTTCGCCGACCTGCACCGGGCGCACGGCGTGAACCTGCGGCTCGACCAGGGGGTGGCGGGGTTCTGGGGCGCGGGACAGGTGTCCGCGGTGGTGACGTCGGGCGGCGCGGAGATCCCCGCCGACGTGGTGATCGTGGGGATCGGGGTGCGGCCCAACACCGAGCTGGCCGAGGCGGCGGGCCTGGAGGTGTCCGACGGCGTGCTGGTGGACCAGTCGCTGCGCACGTCCGACCCGGACGTCTTCGCGGCCGGCGACGTGGCCGGCGCCTACCATCCGCTGCTGGGCAAGCGGATCCGGGTGGAGCACTGGGCGAACGCGCTCAACGGGGGACCGGCGGCGGCCCGGTCGATGCTGGGGCAGGCCGTCAGCTACGAGCGGCTTCCCTACTTCTTTACCGACCAGTACGAGCTGGGCATGGAGCTGTCGGGGCTGCCGGCCCCGGGGGAGTACGACGACGTGGTGTTCCGCGGCGAGCCCGAGAGCGGCGAGTACCTGGCGTTCTGGCTGTCCGGCGGGCGGGTCGCGGCGGGGATGAACGTGAACGTGTGGGACGTGACCTCCGACATCCAGGCGCTGATCAGGGCGGGCGAACGGGTGGACGCGGCGCGGCTGGCCGACCCGAAGGTCCCGCTGGCCGATCTGATCCACTGACCCGCGCCGGTCCGGCGCCCGGAGGATCTCGGGAAAAACCGGCGGAAAAAGGGAGTGATCCTGGCCCGGTACGCCACGTAGGGTCGGCTGGGTGGTGACGCAGACGGTCGACGCGCCCCGCCGGGCGCGGGTCGCGGTGACGGTGGCGTTCCTGATCCACGGTCTGGTCACCGCGGCCTGGGTGGCGCGGATCCCGCAGATCAAGCAGGAGCTGGGGCTGAGCGAGGGCGCGCTGGGCCTCGCCCTGCTGGGGGCGCCGGTCGGGGTGGTCCTGGCGGTGCGGTCGGCCGGGTGGGCGGTCGCGCGGTTCGGCAGCCGCGCCGTCACGCTGGCGATGGGCGCGGCGGCGGCGCTGTCGCTGGTGGCGCTGGGCGCGTCCTGGAACCTCGGCGTCCTGACCGGCTCGCTCTTCCTCATGGGCGCCACGCTGGGCCTCATGGACGTGGGGATGAACGCGCAAGGCGTGATCGTGGAGCGCCGGTACGCGCGCCCGCTGATGTCGGGGCTGCACGCCTCGTACAGCATCGGGACGCTCGGCGCGGCCCTCGCCGGATCGGCCGCGGCGCAGCTGGAGGTCCCGGTCGAGGTCCACCTGAGCGTCTGGGCGGCCCTGCTGCTGGTACTGCTGTTCGCCGGATGCCGCGGGTTACTCGGCCCGTCCGCCGACGCGCCGCCCGAGAGCCCGCGGGCGAAGGCGGACATCCCGCGGAACGGCGCGGACCCGGGCGGCGAGCGCCCGGAGGCCGCCTCGCGGGCACGGGCGGGACGCTGGGCGCTGGCGCTGCTGGGCGTGATCGGGCTGTGCTCGTTCGTCGGCGAGGGCGCGATGGCGGACTGGAGCGCCGTCTACCTGCGCGAGACGCTGCGCGCCGACCCCGGCGTCGCGGGGCTCGCCTTCGCCGGGTTCTCGGTGGCGATGGCGGTCGGCCGGCTGGCGGGCGACCGGCTGGTGGCGCGGTTCGGGCCGGTCGCCGTGCTGCGGATCGGCGCCCTGACCGCCGTACTGGGGCTCGGGACCGGGCTCGCGGCAGGGAACCCCGCCATGGCCGTTCTGGGATGCACGCTGTTCGGGCTGGGCGTCGCACCGGTCGCCCCGATCACCTTCAGCGCCGCGGGCAACCTGCCGGGCGTGCCCGCCGCGACCGGGCTGTCCCGCGTCGTCGGGGTCGGCTACACCGGCCTGCTGGCCGGGCCGCCGATCATCGGGTTCATCGCCGGCGCCGTGGGGCTCACCTGGGCGCTGGTGGTCCCGGTGGGCCTGGCCGGGCTCATCGCGCTGCTGGCCGCGGCGACCGCGACGGCGGGCCGCTGAACCCGGGCGTCACGGCTCGGGCGCGGCCGGGTAAAAGATCGGCCGGTGGGTCTTCCCTTTTTCACGTTCGGGTAAGGTCTGGGCGGGTGAGCACCTTGCAGCGGCCGGCAGCGGTCCCGCCGGCCCCGGGCGAGCCCGCCGCGGCCGGGCGGGCCGAGCCGGCGGAGCCCGCCCCGGCGTCGCCCGTCCCGGTGTCCGGGGCGCCCCGGCGCCTCCCGAGGTTCGTGCGCGAGCTGGCGACCTTCGGGTTCGTGGGCTTCATCGGCACCGTGATCACCATCGCGGGGGCCAACCTGATGCGGCACTGGCTGGACGGCGGCCCGGTCACCAGCGTGGTCGTCCCCACGATGGTGTCGACCGTGACCTCCTACCTGCTCAACCGGCACTGGACGTTCCGGCACCGCGACAGCGACGGCTCCGGCAAGGAGTTCGTCATCTTCTTCGGGCTGAACGGCGTCGGGACCGGCATCCAGGCGCTCTGCACCGGCTTCACCTTCTACACCCTCGGTCTGCACGACGGCCTGTCCTACAACATCGGGCTGCTGGTCGGGCTCGGCCTGGCCTCGGCGTTCCGCTACTGGTCGTACAGGAAGTGGGTGTTCACCCCGGCCACGGTGTGACGCGGCCACTTGCGACCGGCCCCTTGTGGCAAGGCGAAGGCCCCGGTGGGACGGACGTCCCACCGGGGCCTCTGCTCTCACCCGATCAGTCGAAATCGAAGGGGCGCCCCCGGCGGCGGGCACGGCGGGCACGGCGCGCCGTCCACCGGCGCGACCGCGCACGCCGCCATGCCCGGGATGGCGACCCCGGAGCAGATGCGGAGGCTCAGGGCGGCCAGGGGCGCCGAGTTCGACCGGCTCTTCCTGACCCTGATGATCACCCATCACCAGGGCGCGCTCACCATGGTCAAGGACGTCCTGGGCAAGGGCACCGACGTGCTCATCCAGGACCTGGCCCTGGACGTGCGGGCGAGCCAGCAGGCCGAGATCAACCGCATGCGCGCCCTGGCCGCGGAGCTGTAGCGGTACGCCGGGCCGTGGCGCGGATCCCTACCGGCCGGCGGGGGTGATCTTCTCGATCTGGGGCCGGGCCTCGCTCAGCAGGCCCGGCAGGTCCTGGCCGGTGCCCTGGGAGAAGATGACGTGCTCGATGCCGGCCTCGGCCAGCCGCCCGGCGATGTCCACGGCGCGGTCCACCGACGGGTCGCCGGGCGCCATGAACGTCAGCGCGGTCTTCTGGATGTCGGCGTAGTCGCGTCCCTCGCGCTCGCAGTGCTCGCGCAGCACCTCCAGCTTCCGGGGCAGCTCGTCGCCGTCGAAGAGGTTGCAGGCGTCGGCGTACTTGGCGACGAGCCGCAGCGTCTTCTTCTCCCCACCGCCGCCGACCAGGATCGGGGGGTGCGGACGCCGCAGCGCGGGCGGAGAGTTGAGCGGGCGTTCCAGCCGGTAGTGCGCGCCCTCGAACGGGGACTCGTCGCCCTTCCACATCTGGAGGGCGATCCTCAGCGTCTCCTCAAGGCGCTCGAAGCGCTCGGCCGTCGGCGGGAACGGGATGCCGAGGCCGCGCGACTCCTCGTCGTTCCAGGCGGCGCCGATGGAGAGCCAGGCCCGTCCGCCCGACAGCACGTCCAGCGTCGTCACGGTCTTCACCAGGATCCCCGGGTGCCGGTACACGGTCCCGGTGACCATGGTGCCGAGGGTGATCCGCTCGGTGATCGCCGCCGCGTAGGACAGCGCGGAGTAGCCCTCCAGCATCGGCTCCTCGGGCCGGCCGACCACGCCGATCTGGAAGAAGTGGTCCATCACCCAGAGGGAGTCGAGGCCGCCCTGGTCGGCCTCGCGGACCATCCGGGTGAACGTAGGGCCGATCTCCCCGGTCCCGCCGGGAAAGGTGAAGCTGGGAATCTGCAGTCCTATGCGCATGCACGATCCTTCGTGTGATCCGGTCGCGTCGAGCCCTACTCTGCGACCTGGAGCGCGCTCCAGGTCAAGCCGGATCCTTGACCTGGAGCGCGCTCCAGGTGCCACTCTAGGATCCGTGACCTTCTATTCCCCTGGGCAGGCCGCCGAAAAGAGCGGTTTCAGCATCGACACGTTGCGCTACTACGAGAAGATCGGGCTGCTGGAGGGCATCGCGCGCAGCGCCTCCGGCCGCCGCCTGTTCAGCGAGGACGACCTGGCGTGGCTGCACATGCTGCGCTGCCTGCGCGACACCGGGATGCCGATCGCCGAGATGCGCCGGTACGCCGAGCTGGTGCGCGGCGGCGACGGGACGCTGCGCGACCGGCTGGCGCTGCTGCGGGACCACGACCGCAGGGTCGAGGGGCAGATCGCGCGGCTGCGCGCGCAGCAGGGGCACATCCGCTGGAAGATCGACCTCTACCAGGGCCTCGCCGGAACCGACGGCGCGGGCTGCGCCGCGGCCGCGGCGAACGGGGACTGCGCCGGGGAGACGGCGGACGGGGACGCGGCCATGGAGGTCAGCGCCGCGGCGGGGTGATCCGGACGCCGTCCTCCCGGAAGATCAGCATCCGGTCCAGGTCCACCTCCAGCCGGACCTCCTCGCCGCGGTCCGGGCGCCGCGTCCCGCTGGTGAAGATCAGATCGGAGCGGCGGTGGTGGCCCTCGTGCTCCTCCTCCGGCGGCGGCTCCAGGCGCGACCCGTCCCGCCCGAACAGGCCGCGCAGCCGCCCCCCGAAGGCGCCGAGCCCGCCGGGGACGGCACGCGCCTGCTCAGCGCCGGCCGTGGCGGCCTTGCGCTGCGCGCCGACCGAGTTGGCGTCCACCGTCGGGATGCCCGCCTCCGCGTAGGCGAGCCAGTCGTGCCCATGGAACTCCAGGACGCGCACCCGGCCGGTCAGCGTCCGCCCCGGCGTGCCCTCGTGGACGGGGGTCAGCGCGTCCGGCCGGATCCCGCAGAGCACCGTGCGGCCGTGCAGGCTGATCAGCGACGGCGAGCGCGGATCGCTCCACGGCACGGTCAGCCGCTGCGGGCCCAGTTCGAGCACGACGCCGAGGTCCTGCACGGCCCACGCGGTGCCCTGCAGCAGGTTGATCGGCGGGGAGCTGAGGAACGCCGCCACGAACAGCGTGGCCGGGTCCTGGTAGATCTGCTCGGGGGTGCCCACGTCCTCCAGCACGCCGTCCCGCAGCACCGCGATCCGGTCCGCCATCGTCATCGCCTCGACCTGGTCGTGCGTGACGTACACCGTGGTGGTGCCGGTGGACCGGACCAGCGCGGCGATCTCCAGCCGCAGCTCGGTGCGCAGCCCCGCGTCCAGCGACGACAGCGGCTCGTCCATCAGGAACAGCGACGGCTCGCGGATCAGCGCCCGGCCGATCGCGGCGCGCTGCCGCTGCCCGCCCGACAGCGTCCCCGGCATCCGGTCGATCATCGAGCTGATGCCCAGCGCGCGGGTCAGCTCGGTCACCTTCGCGCGCGCCTCCGCGCGGTCGCTGCCCGACACCTCCAGCGGGAACATCATGTTGCCCCCGACGGTGCGGTGCGGGTACAGGGCGCCCTCCTGGAACACCATCGCGACGTTGCGGTCGCGCGGCGACAGGTCGTTGGCGACGCCGCCGTTCAGCCAGAGCGTGCCCTCGCTCACCTCCTCCAGTCCCGCGATCATCCGGAGGATGGTGGACTTGCCGCAGCCGGACGGTCCGAGCAGCACGAACAGCTCGCCCTCGCGGATGTGCAGATGCACGTCGCGCACCGCGCGCTGGTCGCCCGGGTAGACCTTGCTCACACCATCGAGTACGACATCCGTCATCGGGGGCCACCTTGGGTGGGGCGGGGTGACTGTGGCCACTGATCTCACCGTGCTCCCGCCCGTTTGTCCAGAGTGTTCTCCATCGAAAGACGGCAGGTGGTCAGTCCCAGGCCACGCGGAGGACGGTCGTGGCCTCCAGCGGATCCTCGCCGCGGTGGGTGGCGAGCACGCCCTCACCCTCGGGCGACTGCGTGAACAGGGGTTCTCCGCCGGACACCCAGGTGTTCCACGCCTCGGCGAACGCGTCGGTCCGCCGCCGGTTCTGGCCGAAGACGGACGGGACGGAATGGTAGACGACCCCGTCGGCCTCCCCGTATCCCGCCGCCCACCGCCGGGCGCGCTCCAGCCGTTCTGCGCCGGTCCTGGGGTTGACGACATAGCGCGGCACCACGTAGCGGGGCGTGGCCATCGGCCCGAGGACCTCGTCCAGCGCCGTCGCGAACCGTTCGGAGGTGGCGGCGTCCACGTCGGCGAGCGAGAAGCGGTAGGTGCCGTCCGGCTCGGGGTGCACGGCGACGCCCTCGGCGCCGCGCCGGGACAGCCCGGCCGCGCGAAGCGCGTCGGCGACCGCGTAGGCGAAGGAGGTGATGGGCGGCTCGCCTGCCAGCGCCTCGATACCGTCCGCCGCCTCGTCGACCGCCCGGTCCCTGGCCCGCACGGAGCCCACGATCTCGCGCAGGCCGCGGGCCCGCCGCCGGCTCTCCAGGGACGTGAGCAGGGCGAGGGCGATGAGCCCGGCGGTCAGCGGCCCCTGGACGCCGAAGGGCAGGGCGGCGAGCGCGGAGCACGCCGTCACCGGCAGCGTGACCGCGAGGAAGGCGGGCACCCTCCGCCGCTTCGGCCAGCGCAGCTCGGGCAGCGGCTCGGGACGCGCGGTGGTGAGGTCGGCCGCCGGTACGGCCTCCGGCCTCACCGGCTCGATCGTGGAGACCGGCGTGCCGATGGCGAGCGCCGCGGAACGGGCGGGACGGATCCGCAGGGTGTGCACGAGCTCGTCGCGGAACGGCGTCCCGAGCCTCCACGCCTCGCGCGTCGCCGCCCTGTTCTCGGCGCGTTCGCGCATCGCCTGGTTGAGCCGCGCGTACGGCACGGCCTCGCCGGGGACGGGGTCGGGCGGCGCGTACGGGGAGAACGACGCCTCGACATGCGCCACGCCCGACACGATCTCGCCGTTCGGCGCGGCCGCCAGGTAGCCGTTGTGCTTGCGGACGAACCGGTCCCAGTCGGCCGTTCCCTTGGGGTGCTCGCCGGACACGCACACCACCGTCCAGGTGTTGGCGGACTTCTCCGGCCACGACGGGTCCAGCCGCAGCGCGCGCCCGCGGGTCTGGACGACGGCGGTGGGCGTGGTCGCCGTGGTCAGGTCGATCAGCGTGTTGATGCCGCGGGCGTCCCAGCCCTCGCCGAGCAGCCCGCGGGTGCCCACCAGGACCTGGCAGCCGCCGGACTCGAAGAACGCCGTGATCAGCCGGACCCACACCCGCGACGACCACGACCCGGTGATCAGCGCGATCCCGCCGCCCGCCGGCTCCACCTCCAGGCCCCGCTCGTGATGCTCCAGCACGAACGCCCGCGCGGTCTCCTCGGCGGCGGCGACCGTGCGTCCCGTGACCAGCATGGGGGACAGCGCGCGGGTGCGCGGATCGGCGACCAGGCTCCGCAGCATCAGCCACGCCGACCCCGCCTCCTCGTCCAGGACGTCGCGCAGCCGCGCGGGCAGCGTCGCGCCCGCGCGTTCGTGGTCGCACAGCACCAGGCAGCGCAGCCGGGCGCCCAGCGCGGACGCCTCCAAGGCGGCGATCTCCACCGCCCCGTGGGTCTTGGCGGCGCTGCGCGCCAGCACCCGGTCCACGGGCGACCGGGCGGCCCGGATGCCGCGCCGGGTCAGCTGGTAGCCGACGGCCGGCAGCGCGCGCTTGATGGCCTCCAGCGCGCGCTGGTCCTGCTCCTTCTCGCTGGGCCGCAGGCAGTGGACGACGTAGTCGTTGAGCAGCGCCACCCAGTCCTCGGCGGTCGGATCGTGCCGGTGCTCCTCGCGCAGCCGGGCGCCCGGCGGCAACGCCAGCAGCCCGGCGTGGTGAAACCGCAGCGCCGCGGCGGCGATCCTCGGCTCGGCCGTCTCGACCCGCGCCCAGGACACCGTGCCGCCCTCCGCCGTGCCGCCGTCGCGCCCGCGGACGAACGTGCGGTCGACCATCCGGGCGTCCAGCCACTCCAGCAGGCCGGTCGAGGTGAAGCCGGGTTCGAGCAGGCCCGCGGTCAGCTCGGCGAACCGCTCGGCCTCCCCGGCGACGTAGGCCGCCTCCACGGCGGTCGGCGTGGTCAGCCAGGCCAGCTCGGCGAACGGCGCGAGGTAGCCCTGCCGCACCATCGCCGGGATGGACGCCCCGAGGATCGGCACCCCGAACAGCTCGTCCACCAGCTTGGACTCGTCGGGGGTCAGCGACTCCGGCGGAGTGGCGGTCAGGCCGATCACGCGCGCGTCCGGCAGTTCCTTCAGGATCTCGGCGAGCAGGCGTCCCCACACGTCCAGCAGGTGGTGGCACTCGTCCAGGATCAGCGTCAGCGGCCCCGCGTCGTGCAGCGCGGTGACCAGGGCGCGGCCGTTGTCGTGCAGGAGCCGCACCAGCCCGCCCGCGCGCTGCTTGGTGTGCCCCTCCTCGTCGGTCTCGGCGTCCGGGTCGAACACCGCCAGGGACTGGTAGGTCAGGACGGTGACCGCGTGCCGCAGGTCGCGGTCGGTGCCCGCCTCGCCGCCGCAGCGCCGCCAGTGCTCCACCCACTGGTTCTGGATCGCGGTGTTGGGGACGAGCACCACCGTGCGCCGGCCGAGCCTGCGCGCCGCCTCCAGGCCCACCAGGGTCTTCCCGGTGCCGGGCGGAAGCATCACCCAGGCCCTGGACCGGCCCTCGTTCCAGGCGTCGGCGAGCTTGCCCAGCGCCTTCTCCTGGTACGGCCGCAGCTCCCCCGGCCAGCCCACCCCGTCAAAATCCACCGCCACATTGTGACCGAACGGGTCATACCACCGCGAGACGCCGTCTGAGGACGGCCGAGTCCGGTGCCGTCGCGGTGATGAGCACGCCGGGACCGGCGAGGGGCATCACGGCCAGCCCTTCCCCCGTTCGCGCGGAGCGGGGAAGGTCGCCGCCTACCAGCAGGACGCTTCCGACGGCACGGGCGTCCCCGAGGACGGCACGGCCCCGGTAGATGTGAGGGTCGTCCAGGCACAGCTCGTGCCGGAGCAGGGGAGCCCCGCCGAGGGTCACGTCCATGCGGCTGCTGTGGCGGCCAGGCTCTTCGCCGTGGCGTCCCAGGATCAGCTCCTCCCGCCAGCGCAGCGTCGCCCCGTGCGCGAGCGTGATGTGGGCTGTGGCGCGATGGTCGCAGCGGGCCGCGGCCACCGTCGGCTCGGGCGCGTAGTCCAGATGCCCACCGGCGTCCACGTCGGCCCGTACCGTCATCCGGGACGGGCCGTCGCCGGGCAGCGCGAGCGAGGTGGCGGCCGAGCGCAGCGCAAGCCGCGCACCGGCCCGCACGATGAGCTCCAGTTCGAGATCGTCGCCGCCGAGCGGGCCCGCCGCCGCACCCACCAGGTGGACACCGCCGGGCGTGGCGCGCAGCGCCAGCGGCCCGTCCGAGCGAAGCCGGGTCAGCCGCGTCCCGCCGGACGGGGAGCGCTCGGCGGTGACCGCGGCCCGAGCGGTGTAACCCCTGGTGGAGGCGGTCCGGGTCATGTGGTCACCGCTTGGCGGCCCGCCCACTCGCGCAGCACGCCGCGGAGCCAGCCGGTCACCTCGGGGGCGTCGGGACGCTCGCGCAACGAGGTGAACGCCACCGGCCCGCCGTCGCGGACGCGCGCGGCGTCCCGCGCCATCACCTCCAGGTCGCTCCCGACCAGCGGCGCCAGGTCGGTCTTGTTGACCACCAGCAGGTCGGCCGCCGCGACGCCCAGGCCGCCCTTGCGCGGGACGTCGTCGCCGCCCGCCACGTCCAGCACGAAGATCTGCGCGTCGGCCAGACCCCGGCTGAACAGCGCGGTGAGGTTGTCCCCGCCGCTCTCGACGATGACCAGGTCCAGCGTCCGGCCGTGCCGCTCCTCCAGCTCCTCCACCGCGTCGAGGTTGGCGGAGATGTCGTCCCGGATGGCGGTGTGCGGGCACGCGCCCGTCCGCACCGCGGTGATCCGGTCGGCGGCCAGCACCGCCTCGCGGCGCAGGAAGTCGGCGTCCTCGGTGGTGTAGATGTCGTTGGTCACCACGGCCAGCTCGAACTCGTCGCGCAGCGCCCGGCACAGCGCGGCGGTCAGCGCCGTCTTGCCGCTGCCGACCGGCCCGCCGATGCCCAGCCGCAGCGCGCGGCCCTGCGCGGGCGCCTCCCGGTACGGGTCGTGGTGATGGTGTGCCCCCATGGTGAACCTCCGTCAGGACTCGAACAGGCGCAGGTCGGCGCCCAGGTGCAGTTCGGCGTACCGGTCGAGGGCGGGCGCGGAGAGCGCCGGCAGCCCCGCCCAGTCATCGGGCCGCCGCGACGCCCGGCCCGCCACGGCGTCGATGGACGGGGCGAGGTCGGCCAGGACCCCGTGGACGGCCAGCGGGTCGAGGCCCAGCAGCCGCACGCCCGCCGAGGCCGCGCCGGTGACCGCCCCGTACGCGCTGATGGCGGCGGCCTGCGCCGGCGTGCCGCCCGCCGCCGCGGTCGCCGCGCCCTGGACGAGGGGCTGGTGCGGTGGCTCACGGCACGCGTCGGCGAGGGCGTCCAAGGCCGGATGTGGCCAGGTGCGCCGTGCCACGCGCAGAAGCGATCTGCCTTGCGCGCGGGACGCCTTGCGCTGGGCGGGCGAGGGGGTGCGTGCGTCCGCTTCCGCGTCCAGCCGTTCCCACGCCCAGCCAGAGGCGCGGGCGTGGGCGCAGGCGGCGGCGGCCAGGGCGGCCGACACCAGGCCCGCCGTCGCCAGACGTCCCCGGAGGAAGTCGGCCAGCCCCGCGACGTCCCTCACCTCGCCCGCCGTCACGGCCGGTTCCAGCCCGCCCGAGTGCGCGTGCCCGCCCGCCGGAAGCCGCGAGTCGGCGAGCAGCAGCAGCCGGGCGGGCAACTCCATGTCAGAAGAGGAAATAGCGCTGGGCCATGGGCAGCTCACCGGCCGGCGCGGGCTCGATCTCCTCGCCGTCGACCATGACGGTGAACGTGTCGGGATCCACCTCGATCCTCGGCAGCGCGTCGTTCAGCGGCATCGCGTCCTTCCCGAGCCCCCGGGTGTCCTTGACCGGCACCAGCGCCCGCCGCACCGCCAGCCTCCCGGCCAGCCCGTCCTCGATCGCGGCCTGCGACACGAAGTGCAGCGACGTCCCGGCGGCGACCGGCGGGGCGGCGCCGAACATCGGGCGCGGGAGCACCGGCTGCGGCGTCGGGATCGACGCGTTCGCGTCCCCCATCGCCGCCCACGCGATCATCCCGCCCTTCACCACCACGTGCGGCCGGACCCCGAAGAACGCCGGATCCCACAGCACCAGGTCGGCCAGCTTGCCCGGCTCCACCGAGCCGACCTCGCCGTCGAGACCGTGCGCGATCGCCGGGTTGATCGTGTACTTGGCGACGTACCGGCGGGCGCGCAGGTTGTCGGCCGGTCCCTCCAGGTCGCCCCGGCGCCGCTTCATCACGTGCGCGGTCTGCCAGGTGCGGATCACCGTCTCGCCGATCCGCCCCATCGCCTGCGAGTCCGACCCGATCATCGAGATCGCGCCCAGATCGTGCAGCACGTCCTCCGCCGCCATCGTGGTCGGCCTGATCCGGGACTCGGCGAACGCCAGATCCTCGGGCACCGACGGGTTGAGGTGATGGCACACCATCAGCATGTCGAGGTGCTCGTCGAGCGTATTCACCGTGTGCGGCCTCGTCGGGTTGGTGGACGACGGCAGCACGTTCGGATGCGAGGCCACCGTGATGATGTCCGGCGCGTGCCCGCCCCCGGCGCCCTCGGTGTGGTACGCGTGGATCGACCGGCCGCCGATGGCCTCCAGCGTCGACTCCACGTACCCGGCCTCGTTCAGGGTGTCGCTGTGCAGCGCCACCTGCACGCCCGACGCGTCCGCCACGCGCAGGCACGCGTCGATCGCGGCGGGCGTGGACCCCCAGTCCTCGTGCAGCTTGAACCCCGACGCCCCCGCGCGCAGCTGCTCCCAGAGGGCGTCCTCCGACACGGTGTTGCCCTTGCCGAGCAGCGCCACGTTCACCGGGTGGCCGTCCATCGCCTCCAGCATGCGCTGCAAGTACCAGGTGCCCGCGACGGTGGTCGCCTTCGTCCCCTCCGCCGGGCCCGTGCCGCCGCCGATCAGCGTGGTCACCCCCGCGCCGAGCGCCGTGTCCACCAGCTGCGGGCAGATGAAGTGGACGTGCGAGTCCACCGCGCCCGCCGTCAGGATCCTGCCGTTGCCCGCCAGCACCTCGGTGGACGGCCCGATCACCAGGTCCGGATGGACACCGTCCATCGTGTCCGGATTACCCGCCTTGCCGAGCGCGACGATCCGCCCGTCCCTGACACCGACGTCGGCCTTGACGATCCCCCAGTGATCCAGCACCACCGCACCGGTGATGACGAGATCGAGCGCCCCCTCGGCACGCGTCGCACGCGCCTGGCCCATCGACTCCCGGATCACCTTGCCGCCCCCGAACACCGCCTCGTCCCCGGCACCCGCCGGCCCGCGACTGCGATCCTCGGTGACCTCGATGAACAGATCCGTGTCGGCCAGCCGCACACGATCCCCCACAGTGGGCCCGTACAACGCGGCATACCGCTCCCGCGAGAGCTGAGTCGCCCGCTCAGTGTTCATGGCCTCGCCTCCGCTCGGCGCTTCGCGGGCGCTTTGGGCGGTGTCTTCCCTCGTCGCTCCAGTCGCTCGTTCCTCGCTCCCTGCGCTCCTCAGTCCAGACACCGCCCGCCCGCTCAGTGCTCATTGCCTTGGGCTCCTTCCAGGCGGAGGCCGGGGACGACCCGGGCTCCGGCCAGCGGGACGAGGTCGACGTCGCGGGTGATGCCGGGCTCGAACCGCACGGCCGTACCGGCGGGGATGTCGAGGCGGTGGCCGCGCGCCGCGTCCCGGTCGAAGTCCAGCGCGGGATTGGCCACGGCGAAGTGGTAGTGCGAGCCGACCTGAACCGGCCGGTCACCGGTGTTCACGACCGTGACCGTGACCCGGGGACGTCCCGGGTTCAGCTCGACCGGCTCGGCACCGACGACGATCTCCCCCGGGATCATGGGATCGGCCTGTGGACGGTGACGAGCTTGGTGCCGTCGGGGAACGTCGCCTCGATCTGCACCGAGTCCAGGAGTTCCGGGACGCCCTCCATGACGTCGTCACGGGTGAGGACGGTGCGGCCGGACTCCATCAGCTCGGCCACGGTGCGCCCGTCGCGGGCGCCCTCCAGGATGTGCACCGCGATGATCGCGGTGGCCTCGGGATGGTTGAGGCGCAGCCCGCGGGCCCGCCGATCGCGGGCCACGCCGGCGGCCACATGGATCAGCAGGCGTTCCTGCTCGTGTGGAGTGATCAGCACAGTTCACGACGCTATCCCCATGCTGACCTGCGGCGGAACGGGCACGTTGCGCATTTAACGCCGTTTTCACACGGCGGGGGTGGCCTTAACGCGCCGTCGGCGCGTCCAAGGCGGCCGACCGGTTCCCGGCCGTGGCCGGCGGCGGGGCGCGTACGGGAGGCGAGCATCCTATCGAGATCGGGCGTTCCGGACCTTCGTTGTGAGGAGGTTGAAACCAGCATCTAACGCCACGTTTTGCTGTGAAACACAACCCTTACCCGGCGATCCCGTGTCCGAAATGCAGTGATCTCAGACTCCCGGTCGTCAAGATCAATGGAGGTGTTCCTTGGCGATCGGACATGCATCGGACGAGCCCGGGTTCAGCCGGCGGAGCTTCCTCGCGCGGGTCGGCGCCACCGGCGGCGCAGGCGCGATGTTCGCCACCATGGGCGCGCTCGGCCTGGCGCCCAGCGCCGAGGCGGCGACCAAGACGCCCTTCCAGCCTCCGCGTCCGTCGGACTTCTCGCTGCGCGGCCGGGGAGCGGCGAAGGTCGTCGTGCTGGGCGCGGGCATCGCGGGACTGACCGCCGCCTACGAGCTCGGCAAGGCCGGGTACAACGTGACGATCCTGGAGGCGCAGGACCGGGTCGGCGGGCGCAACCGGACCCTGCGCGGTGGCGACAAGCTGACCGAGATCGGCGGCGCCACCCAGCACATCGGGTTCTCCAAGGGCCAGTACATGAACGCCGGGCCCGCGCGCATCGCGCAGTGGATGACCACCATGGACTACTGCCGCGAACTCGGCGTGCCCCTGGAGGTGTTCACCAACTCCAACGCCGACGCCTACATCTACAACGAGTCGGCCGGCATGACCGCCCCGGTGCGCTGGCGCACCGCGAAGGCCGACGTGTACGGCTACATCTCCGAGCTGCTGGCCAAGGCCACCGACCAGGGCGCGCTGGACCAGCGGCTCACCGCGACCGACAAGGAACGGCTGATCTCGTTCCTGACCTCGTTCGGGGCGATCAGGGGACGGGCCGACGGGTTCGCCTACCGGGGCACCGACGGGCGCCGCGGCTACTCGGTGAACCCCGGCGCCGGGCACACGTCCGGAACGGTCCTCGGCCCGGTGCCGTCGCTGTCGGAGGTCCTGGCCAGCGGCGTCGGGCTGCGCTTCTCCTTCGAGTTCGGCTACAGCCAGGCCATGCTGATGTTCCAGCCGGTCGGCGGCATGGACCAGATCCCGCGCGCGCTGGCCCAGGCCATCGGGCACGGGAAGATCCGCACCGGCAGCAAGGTCACCAAGATCACCAATCTGGCGCGCGGCGTCCGGGTCGAGTACCAGAAGAACGGCCGGACCAGCGTCCTGGAGGCGGACTACTGCATCGCCACCCTGCCGCCGCACATCCTCGCCAAGATCCCGCACAACCTGGGCGCGAACGTGCAGGCGGCGCTGGCCACCCCCGTCCCGGAGTCCACCGGCAAGATCGGCCTGGAGTACCGCAGGCGCTGGTGGGAGGAGGACGAGGGCATCTACGGCGGCATCACCAACACCGACCTGGACCTGTCCACCATCTGGTACCCGTCGTCCGGCTACGGCAGCGGGGGACGCGGTGTGGTCATCGGCTACTACAACTTCGGGGGGAACGCCGACCGGTACGCCGCGATGACGCACGCCGACCGGCTGCGGCGCGCGCTCGACCAGGGCGCGAAGATCCACGGCGAGAAGTACCGGCAGGGCGTGGCCTCCTCCGCGTCCATCGCCTGGACCCGGCAGCCGCACATCGAGGGCGGCTGGATCGGGTGGCCGTCGAGGGGCGCCGAGTACGCCCTGCTCAACGAGCCGCAGGGCAACGTCTACTTCTCCGGGGACTGGCTCAGCTACGAGATCGCCTGGCAGCACGGCGCGTTCGAGTCCGCCCGGAAGGTCGTCACCGAGCTCCACCAGCGCGTACTGAAGGGCTGACCCATGGCACGCACTTCGCCGCTCGCGCGCAGGCTCGTCCTGGCCGGGGCCGCGGCCGTCGTCCTCGTCGGCGGGGGAGGCGTGGCCTCCGCCGCGCCGCACAAGGCGCCGCGCCCGCCCAAGCCCACCGAGGTCCGCCCCGCGTTGCCGGCGGGCCAGAGCAACCCGTCCATCGCCGAAGGCGTCGCGGTCGGCTCGGCGGTCGCCACCTACACCGCCAGCGGGATCGGGCCGACGGCCGCCAACCCGTCCGCCCCCGCCGGCGCCCCCGAGCGTTACGTCGACTTCCCCGGCGGGACGCTGCCGCCCGGCGTGACGCTGACCGAGGCGCAGGCCATCAACGCGCTGAAGGCCATCGGCGAGAACCTGAAGGCCCAGGGGCTCACGCACCGGGACGTCATCTCGATGCGCGCCTACCTCTCCAACCCGCCCGGTGCCGACGTGGCGGACTTCGCCGGGTGGAACCGCGCCTACCGGCAGTTCTACGCCAACACCGACCTGGTCACCGGGAAGGTGGTGGACGTCCCGCTGGGAAGCGCGCCGCCCGCGAAGCCGATGCTGGTCAACCCCGCCCGCCCGGCCCGGGTCACCATCGAGATCGAGAACCTGCCGGTCAACGGCTGGCTGGTCGAGGTCGAGGTGGTGGCGGCCTTCCGCCGCCACTGAGCGACCGGGACCGAGCGGTCAGGACGGAGCGGACTCCGGCACCACCCTCAGTCCGATGACGGGTGGTCCGGCACCAGCCCGTCCCGGAACACGATGTCCTCGGCGCATCCCGGGGAGGCGAAGCGGATCACCGTCACCTCGCCCTCCCGGCGGACGACTCGGTACGTCTGCCGGGAGGGCGAGATCGCCAGGTCCGGCACCCACACCCACGCCGGCCGGCGCCGCCACGGCGAGCAGCCGGGACGTCACGCCGTCGTCGGCGGTGGTCGGCCACACGATCGGTGTCGTCACATGCTCCTGCATATCAGTGAGGTGTGACGGGCTTTGGGGTCTCGGGGGATGGATGTCCCTTGGCAGGAATAGACTCGCCGCCGTGGCAGGCCGGATTCGTAACGAGGACATCGCGCTGGTTCGCGAGCGGTCGCCGATCGAGGCGGTGATCGGTGAGTATCTCCAGCTCCGCAACGCGGGCGGCGGCAACCTCAAGGGTCTGTGCCCCTTCCACGACGAGAAGTCGCCGTCGTTCAACGTCACCCCGGCCCGCGGCCTGTGGTACTGCTTCGGCTGCGCGGCGGGCGGCGATGTGATCAAGTTCGTGCAGGAGATCGACCACCTGTCGTTCGGCGAGGCGGTGGAGCGGCTGGCGGCCAAGGCCGGCGTCCAGCTCCGGTACGAGGAGGGCACGGGCGGCTACACCCCCCGGCAGGACTCGGGGCAGCGCGCGCGCCTGCTGGAGGCGCACCGGGCCGCCGCCGAGTTCTACGCCGAGCGGTTGCAGAGCCCCGAGGGCGGCCTGGGCCGCAAGTTCCTGTCCGAGCGGGGGTTCGAGCTCGCCGACGCCGCGGCGTTCGGAGTCGGGTTCGCGCCGCGCGAGTGGGAGGGGCTGGTCCGGCACCTGCGCGGGCGCGGCTTCGCCGACCGCGACCTGATCATGGGCGGGCTGGCCAAGGAGGGGCGCCGCGGCCCCATGGACCGGTTCCGCGGCCGGCTGATGTGGCCGATCCGGGACCTGAGCGGGGACGTGATCGGGTTCGGCGCCCGCAAGCTCTACGACGAGGACGACGGCCCCAAGTACCTCAACACCCCCGAGTCGCCGCTGTTCCACAAGGGCTCGGTGCTGTACGGGGCGGATCTGGCGAAGAAGGAGATCGCGCGGCGCCGGCAGGCCGTGGTGGTCGAGGGCTACACCGACGTGATGGCCTGCCACCTGTCCGGGGTGCCGACGGCCGTCGCCACCTGCGGCACCTCGTTCGGCGACGACCACATCAAGATCCTGCGCCGGCTACTGATGGACCAGGACGAGTTCCGCGGCGAGGTGATCTTCACCTTCGACGGCGACTCCGCCGGGCAGCGGGCGGCGCTGCGGGCGTTCGCCGACGAGCAGAAGTTCGTCACGCAGACCTTCGTGGCGGTGCAGCCCGACGGCCTGGACCCGTGCGACCTGCGCGTCCGGCAGGGCGACGCGGCGGTGCGCGACCTGGTGGCCTCCCGGGTGCCCCTGTTCGAGTTCGCCATCCGCAGCGCGATCCAGCAGCACGACCTCGACACCGCCGAGGGACGGCTGGCCGCGCTCGACGCGGCGGCGCCGGTGGTCGCCTCCATCAAGGACCGCGCGCTGCGCCAGATGTACGCGGTCAGCCTGGACCGCTGGCTCGGCATCATGGACGAGCAGTTCGTGCTGGGCCGGGTGCGGGAGCTGTCCGCGCGGCGCGGCGGGGCGGGCGCCCCCGCGAACGGCCGGGGCCGGACACCGAACGGCCGCCGGGGCGCCCCCGGGACGCCGGCCGGCGACGAGCGTCCCGCGTTCGATCCGGCCGATCCCGAGGTGCGGCGCGAACGGGAGCTGCTGAAGCTGGCGGTGCAGTGGCCGGCGCTGCTGGGACCGGAGTTCGACCAGGTCCCGGCGGACGCGTTCATCGCGCCGCCGCACGCCGCGGTACGCCAGGTCATCGCCTCGGCCGGGGGCGTCACGGCGGCCGGGGGCAGCGCCGAGTGGGTGGCGCGGCTGCTGGAGCGGGCCCCGAACGACCAGGTCAGGGCGCTGGTGACGCAGCTCGGAGTGGAGCCGGTACACGCCGCACAGGAATCGGACGACCGCTATGCCGCCGAACTGCTCGCCCGAATCCAGGAACGCCAGCTCACGCGCTTGATCACGGAGCTGAAATCTAAACTCCAGCGGCTGAATCCGGCCGAACAGGCCGAGGAGTACAACCGGGTCTTCGGCGATCTTGTGGCGTATGAGCAGCAGAGACGGGTGTTGCGGGAGCGTGGTCTCGGGTCGCAGTGATCCGGCCAATCTCGAAATGGGTCCTGTGATCTTGGGCCCGATTGACGCAGACTGTCACCGTGGGCCCTTCGGTGCTGCCTAGCGAGGCGCCATCGGTTGACCAGGTGGCGGACCTTGTCGCGCGCGGCAGAGAACGCGGCGGTGTGACCGTCGATGACGTAGCCGCTGCACTCGATCGCTCCGACTTGCCGGACGACTCTCTCGAGCGGGTCGTCCGGATGCTCGCAGAGCAGGGGGTAGAGGTCCTCGAGTCCCAGCAGGAGACCGAGGACGTCACGCGAGCGGACGAGGGAGACCTCGGCAAGCGGGCGCCGACGAGCGATCTGGTCCGGATCTACCTCCGGGAAATCGGTCGCGTACCGCTGCTCACGGCAGAAGATGAAGTCGAACTCGCGAAATCGATCGAGGCGGGACTGTTCGCCGAGGAGAAGATGGCGCACACCGCCATCCTGTCCCGGTCCGAGCGGCTCGACCTCGAACTGCTCGCCCGCGAGGGAGTGCGGGCGAAGCAACGCCTGATCGAGGCCAACCTGCGCCTGGTGGTGTCGATCGCCAAACGCTATGTGGGCCGGGGGATGCTGTTCCTCGACCTGATCCAGGAGGGAAATCTCGGACTCATCCGTGCGGTCGAGAAATTCGACTACACCAAGGGATTCAAGTTCTCGACCTACGCCACCTGGTGGATCAGGCAGGCGATCACCAGGGCGATCGCCGACCAGGCCCGGACCATCCGGATCCCCGTCCACATGGTGGAGACCATCAACAAGCTGGTCCGGGTGCAACGGCAGATGCACCAGGACCTCGGCCGTGAACCCACCCCCGAGGAGATCGGCCTGGAGATGGGGCTGAGCCCCGCCCGGGTCGTGGAGATCCAGCGGATCGCCCAGGAGCCGGTCTCGTTGCAGTCGCCGATCGGTGAGGAGGATTCCGACCTCGGCGACTTCATCGAGGACGCCGACGCGGTCGTGCCCATGGAGGCGGCGGCGTTCATCCTGCTGCAGGACCAGCTCGAGGACATCCTGGGCACGCTGTCGGACCGCGAGCAGCGCATCATCCAGCTGCGCTTCGGGCTGACCGACGGCCATCCGCGGACGCTGGAGGAGGTCGGCCGGGAGTTCGGGGTCACGCGGGAGCGGATCCGCCAGATCGAGTCCAAGACTCTGGCGAAGCTGCGCCACCCCTCGCGCGCCCAGATGCTCCGGGAGTACCTCGACTGATCGCGGACCGATCGCGGCGCCGCCCGCCGCTGCCCCGCCCCCTACGGGCGCCGGGGCCGCGGCGGGCGCGTCGAATCGGGCGGAGCAGCACATTTCCCCGTCCGCGTGGATTACGGTTGGGGCATGCTGATCGTGACGACTGATGGCCTCCCGGGGTACGAGATCCGCAGCGTGCTCGGTGAGGCGCTGGGGGTGGCGGTCCAGACCGATCAGGGCCGTGCCGGGACGGGGGGCACTTCCAGCAGCACGTTCCGGGTGACCGGCGAGCAGCCGGTCAACGGGCTGGCCGCCGCGCGCCGCCAGGCCGTGGAGCGGCTCGGTGAGGAGGCGCGCCGCAAGGGCGCGAACGCCGTGGTGGGGATGTGCTTCGACACCGCCGCGCTCGCCGGGGGCGGCCACGAGGTCTGCGCGTACGGCACCGCGGTGTGGGCGGAGGCCGCGCCCGCGCAAAGCGCGCAGCCGGCGCAGCCCGGTCACTCGGCGGCGATCCCCAAGCAGCAGCCGCAGGGGCAGCAGGTGCCGCCGTACGGCGAGCACCAGCCGAGCGGCCCCCCGATGGCGGCGCGCAACCTCACCATCGGTTTGAGCGACCGCCCCAGGTGATCCGGCGC